>CAYFHZ010000075.1:0-9666 GCA_964342535.1 uncultured Bacteriovoracaceae bacterium
TTTCGTTTCCCTAAGGAAACAAAACTCATTACTTAATATTCAATTGTCAAAGATCAACTGTATTTCAGACGCGAAAAGAACCTTAAGTAAGCTGTTCGCTTATCCTAAAGTTTCTTTAGTGTGTGTTTTCCAGTGAGAGCGATATTACGTATTTCATCCTAACTCGTCAACACTTTTTTTCTTTTATTTCATTTTTTTTTCACTTTTTTTTCTTTTTTTTATAAATAGCTGTTTTTTAATAAAAAAAAGCCCCCATTTTTACCTGGAGGCCCTATTGATTAAATAAATTTTAGTTAAAACTATGCTTTAAGTGGGAATCCTGCTTTTTCAAGTGTCGAAACAATTTGTGTTTCACAGTTTTTAATCACTTCTGCAGTCAATGTTTGATTAGAATCTTCTATAACAGAAGTAATAGTAACTGCTTTTTGTGTTTCATTAAGTACAAATACATCGGCAATACTTTTTTCTGTTACTTCTTTTGCTTTTACTTTTTTAAGTACAGATAAAACATCAGCAGAAGGAATATCTTTATCTACTAAGACAGTACAATCAAAACGTGAACTCGGAAACTTAGAAATAGGTGTATATTTTTCTTTGGCCTTTAACTCTCTAGAATGAAAATTAGTGAGATCAATAACAGCAAAACTGAAATTACCTTTTGATTTAAATTGTCTCATCATGAGAGGGTGAACTGTATTAGCCACACCTTGAAATTTACCCATTATTCGATAATGAACCTGCTCATGAGGATGTAACCCACTCCAATTATCCACAAGAGGGTTAGGAAACTTACCAAGGTCAGTAGTCGTATCAAACGGAATGTTTAAAAAGTTTAAAAGTTTTTCAACTGTATTTAATAACTCAACAAACGGAGTTTCTTTCTTATCAAACGTACCAATAATAAGTTGATACCTCTCTTCTGAAAACTTTTTGGCTTCCGGTAAATAGCTACGACCAAGCTCAAAGAATTTAAATCGGTCATAATTTTTTGAATTAATCGCAACAGTGTTAAGAGCATGAGGAATAAGAGAAGGTCTCATTCTATCAGCATCTTTAGATAATGCATTCACTAAAACAAGTTCTTCATTAAGTGTAGTCCATGATGCTTTTTCTAATAATTTTTTTCCAATAAGTGGATAAGTCATCACCTCTAGTGCACGACCATTCATTTCCATGAAGTCTTGAATTTTTCGATGAAGAGTTTTACTTGCATCAAAACGAGTTGTTTCAATTTCACTTAGAGGACTAACAGGATTGATATTATCATAACCAATGACTCTACCAATTTCTTCAATAAGACATGCTTCATATTCAATATCTTTTGTCGTTCTAAAGCTTGGCAAAGTTACTTTTAACTCGTCACCATTAGAATCAATTTTAAAATCTAAAGACTCAAAAATACTAATAACTTTTTCTTTAGGAATACTATGGCGAAGAACATTACATATTTTTGTATGAGATGTTACTATCGTTACAGGTACAAATCCATCCAAGCTTTCACCATCATACTCAGGCTTACCAACCACCTTAGCATTAGGACAAATTTCTAAAAGTAAATCAAGAGTTCTTAGAAGTGTCTTGTAACATTGACGAGAATCAAGACTTTTTTCATAACGTTGTGATGAGTCAGTACGAAGCCCAAGACGAGTAGAAGTTTTTCTCACTTCATCTGCTTGCCAATTGGCAACTTCGATAAATACTTTAGTTGTGCTTTCTGTAACACCAGAGTTTAGCCCTCCCATAATACCACCAAGAACTAATGGTTTTTTACTATCACAAATAACAGTATCACTAGGAATAAGAGAGCGCTCAACCTCATCAAGAGTTTTGAAAATTGATTCTTCTCCAACTCGTTTAACATGAATCGTATTATTTTCAATTGAATCGCGATCGAAAATATGTAGAGGCATTCCAAGCTCAAGCATCACGTAGTTTGAAATATCAACAATATTGTTGATCGATCTAAGTCCACATGCTTCAAGACGATTGATAATATATGAAGGTGTTTTTCCAACTTTTACTCCGTCAACAGATAAACCAAAGTAAGCTTTACAACTTGAATCTTTTTCAACTTTAGGTTTTATTGGAGAATTATCATTTGTAAAAGTAGACTCTATTTTTTTTGTCCATGTATCGTCATAAGGATTTAATAACTTTTCTTCATATGCGGCTGCAAACTCTCTTGCGATACCATAATGCCCCCATAAGTCTGGTCTATGAGTAAGAGACTTATTATCAACTTCAATAATGGTATCTGCTTCAAGCTTAAGATAATCAATCATAGGAGTTCCAATTGGAGCATCCTCAGGAAGCTCCATTAGTCCGCTTGATCCTTCACCAATTCCAAGTTCAACTTCAGAACAAAGCATACCCTCAGATAAGTATCCTCTTATTTTTTTAGGTTCTAAAGTTAAACCATTTGGCAGCGAAACTCCAAGAGGTGCATAGGGTATTTTTAATCCCTCTCTTACATTAGGAGCGCCACAAACAACTTCTTTGAGTTCTTTTTCGCCAAAGTCAAATGTAACTAAATTTAACTTATCTGCTTCAGGGTGTTTTTGAATGCTTTTAATTTGCGCAACCCTTATCTTTTTTAAATGATTGAATGTAGTTTTTACTTCTTCAACTTCTGCTGTTGTCATTGTAAATGAATTTGCGAGGTCATCGGCTTCAATGTTTGGAAGTTTTACAAAATCACTTACCCAATTTAATGATATATCCACTGTTTTAATCCTTTCTTAATAAGCTTTAAATTGTTTGTTAAATCTTAGGTCTCCAGAGTGAAGATGACGAATATCTTCAATCATGTACTTAACCATCACCAGACGATCTAAACCAAGACCAAAAGCAAAACCATTATATTCATTAGGATCAATACCTCCTGCTCTTAGAACATTTGGATGAACCATCCCGCAAGGAAGTAATTCTAGCCAACCGCTATGCTTAGACTCTCCTTTTCCAGGTTTTTTCCATCTAATATCCAATTCAAAACCAGGCTCAACAAAAGGAAAGTATCCGGGACGAAGTCTGACTTCCATATCCTTTTTAAAAATTTCTTTTAAAAGTGTTTTCATAAAATAGATAAGATTTCCAACTGTAATATCTTTACCAACCATCATTCCTTCTAGTTGATGAAAACACATTTCATGAGTTGCATCTGTTCTTTCACATCTAAATACTTTACCAGGACCTACAAACTTAAAAGGAGGTTTTCTCGACTCCATACCTCTTACTTGGATAGTTGATGTATGAGTTCTTAAAAGATGTTTCATATCTTTAAACCAAAATGTATCTTGCATATCTCTAGCTGGATGCGTATCTGGAATATTAAGAGCTTCAAAGTTATGGAACTCATCTTCAATATGTGGCCCATCAAGAATATCAAATCCCATTGAAATAAAAATATCTTCAATCTCACGTTGAATTTGTGAAACAGGATGTAAGCCAGCAGCTTGAAGACCTTTATCTAGAACAGAATCAGTTAAAGAGAAGTCTATTTTATTTTGCTCAAGTTTTAGGTTTACTTCCTTAAGTTCAATTTCTTGAAGTTTTGCAAGTACCATTTTTTCAATGTCTTGCTTAATCTGATTTGATTTAGGTCCAATAGTTTTTCTTTCTTCAGGTGTTGCATTTTTTAAGGAACCTAGAATCTCTGCTAAAGCACCTTTTTTACCAATAACTGAAGATTTTAATGAAAGCACATCTGCTTGCTTATCAAGTGTTGCGATTTTAGTTTTAAAATCACTAAAGATTTGATCCATCTGCTGTATCATCTACAATCCTTCTCGTTTAAATTTTTCAGGACGTAGCGTAACAAAAAGAATCTATTTAGACAATCTGAACTAAGACTACCAACAGACATTAGGTTACTCGTTGCATAACTTACACACTGTTTAAGCTCATAAAATATAGATAAAAAAAGGGGCCTCTTATGGAATGGGCCCCTTGACGGTATAATTACAATAAAAATGTTTCGCATAATGTCTGTTTAAAAATTAAGCTAAAGCTTAATACCCAAAAAACGGGACAGCGCGCCTGTCAATGTCTTTGTAGATTTAAATGAATGCCAGTTATGGCCCCAAATTAACCTCCCAAAAAGAAATCCCACCTCCCTTAACTGGCTCACCACCACCTAAGGACCCGAATGTTCAATGAAGTCAACCTTGCACTTCAGAGGCAGAACTCTTTTAACCGTTTCGGCAACTCCAAACTCATATGGTTTCATCCACGTAGAGCGAAGCTTTGTTCCCTGATGCTTTCGCTACAGGTCACCGTTTCGACGGGTTTTTTTAATAGAACAATAATAACACTGCGCACTAATTAAATCAAGTTTGATTTCCATGGCTTATCGATTTTGATTAAAAAAATCGATTTTTTCTTGGTGTTGATAGTCTGGATATGTCCAAGGGACTTTTCTAAAAGTTTTATCTTGGTAGATATAAACTAAATCAGCATAAACTCCTTGGCCTAAATAAATTCGATGAGAGTAAGGTTTTCCCGTGGCCAATACAACTTGCTCTTTTGCCACAAATCCAATATCGATATTAATTTTTCGACCGCCATCACTGGCCAAGTGTGATTGTTCAACATCAGTCGCCCACAATTTAAGTGGAACAAATTCTTCTCTTAAGGCCGGTTTCTGAGATTGTAGAATAACTCGAGTTAAATCTTTTCCCATTTCATGTGAGTAATACTCTTCAAGAGGATTAAATTCAGGAAAAAAAACGATTGGCTCACCGATTTGTTGAGATGTCATGTTTTTAATATCTTCTAAATTAAACTCATTTGAATTAAAGAGAATACTAAAAAAATATTTAACCTGAGTCGGTTTTCCTAAGATACTCATTGAGATAAAGATTTAAAAAAATGTGTTAACTCTTTTTGGTTTACTAATGCAGTACCTTTTTTACCAACGACAACACCAGAAGCGCAATTTCCAATCCAAGCAGCTTCTTCTAGTGTCGCACCTGAACTTATGGCCCCCATAATGGCCGAAATTGCTGTATCACCTGCACCTGAAACATCAAATACTTCTTTTGCCACAGTTGGAATAGTTTTTAGTTTCCCATCAAGCTCTGTGTCTAAAATGGCCATACCTTCAGCTCCTAGAGTGACAATTAATTTTTTTAACTTCAGTTTATCTACTAAGATTTGAGCTACTTTTTCTATATCTTTTTCATGGTATCCTAAAGATTTTGCCATTAATTCTGATTCAACTCTATTTGGCTTCAATAGATCTGCTCCTATATAAAAGCGAGGATCAGTTGTTCGAGATGGATCAATGGCCACCATCTTTCCAAACTCTTTTGCCAAGTTAATGATTTCTTCTGAGAAGTGAGCATCAAAAAGACCTTTTCCATAATCTTCAAGAATAATGCAAGAGTGAGCTTCTATAAACTCACCGATTCTTTTAACAATACGTTCTCTTGTTGTCGTTTTTAGAGGATCTTTTGTTTCATAATCAATACGACATACTTGCTGTAGATCAGTAACAACTCTTTCCTTAAATGTAGTCATTCTGTCTTCACATCTGACGACCCCCCAAGTTGAAAGTTTTTGCTCCTCTAGTAAATTCTCTAAGACGTTACCATTAGTATCATTACCAATGACACCACAAATCGTAGTTTGAATTCCTAAACTCTGTAAATTATCAGAAACATTGGCCGCAAGACCAAGTTTATTCCACTCTTCAAAAACTTCAACAACTGGAACTGGAGCCTCTGGAGAAATACGGTTCACAGTACCTTTAGTGTACTTATCAATTCCGATATCACCAATAACAAGTATAGGATTTATATCGTTAAATTTTGTTAGAATTTCTGTAAATCGAGACTCAGTAATCATATATTTACCTTTGAATTGTTTTCTATAATTTAACTTGATTAAGTCAGAATGACAAAATTTAAGAAAAGCGAGATTGTACTTTTACAAATACAGAGTTAATAAATTCCTCAACTTCATTCATATTCAATTGAGTTGTATTCACTTCAATAGCATCATCAGCTTTTTTTAAAGGAGCTAACTCCCGTTCAGCATCTCTTTTATCTCTAGACTCAATATCCTTTAAAATTTGTGCTTTAGTAAGACCATTTAGTTGATTAGCTTCTTCTAACTGCAGGTAACGTCTTCGAGCTCTTTCTGATGCATCTGCGGTTAGATATATTTTTAAAGCGGCGTCAGGAAAGACGACAGTTCCAATATCTCGACCTTCTAAAATAGCAGGTCTCTCTTTTGCAATTTCTCTTTGAAGTTGTACAAGATAATTTCTTACGGCCCCAATTTGTGAGTATTTAGAAGCTAATGTTGAAACATGATGCTCTCTAATTTTTTGAGTGAGATCTTCTCCATTTAATAAAATTAAAATATCTTTAGTAGGAGCATATTGAAAATCGATAGATTGGACTTCATTTTCAATATCAATATCTTTTATATTATTCTTATCTAAAAAATATCCTATGGCACGATACATTGCCCCCGTGTCTAGATAGGTTAAGTCCAATCTATTGGCCAATTTTTTTGCAATTGTTGATTTTCCACTTCCACTTGGCCCATCAATAGCAATAACTTTTGCAAAATTACTCATTAAAGAGATCTCCTAACTTATCTATATAGTTTTTCTAGTTGTTTATAATTTTAAGAATCTATCATGTATACTAGGATTGGATTTATAATACAATGTTCTTCACTCTATTTTTCCACAAAGTATTTTAGTTTTGGCCACTTATATGTTTATAAGCTTTTCTAACTTTATCTAAGTAGAGATTTTTCTGTCCAACTGGTAGATTTTTTCTCAGTCTGTGTCTTGTCCAGCCAGGTCCCATATTGTAGGCAACAGTTGCATATTTATGGTTCTTAAATGAATACAAAAGCTTCTTAAGGTAAATGATACCTAATTCGATATTAATAAGTTTTTTCTGATGTCTTTTAATTGATTTTTGAGAAACTTTATAAGGAAAGTATTTATTTATATCAAATCCATCTTGCTCAACGACTAGTTTTTTTCCTGATTTTTTATAACCTGTATAAATGAACTTTCGCGTGTCTGGCATTATTTGCATTAAGCCTCGAGCTCCAGCCCAACTCTTAGCTGAATAATCAAAATTACTTTCAGTCCACATCACTGATAAGATCCATATTGGATCGATTTGATGTTTTTCGGAAAGGATAAGAACAGCTCTTAGATATTTTTTTGCCTTCGCTGCCAAATAAACAGGTAGATTGGCAAGAATCTTCTCCTCAACTTCTGCCTTGGAGTAAGAGTTAAAAAATCGAAGGTCTTCTAGATAAAAGCCCAATTGAGTTTCCTCATACGTATAACTCATATTATTTGCCACAAGCCCCTTGATATCTAATGTCTCACTAGGTTCAAGAATAACATGCTGTGAAGTCTTAGTAGGAAGAGTACTCAATGTGCTCATAGAAGGAATTTCAAACGAACTTAAGCCAAAAGAAAGTGCAATCGCACAGATTGCTGTGGCCGAAGCTGCTAGTTTTGCTTCGGTTGTCATCAACGGCCGAATAAGCCTTCCATAAAGGTGTCCGACATTTAACACATCAAACAAAACGTTCTTAACTAATTCCATGGAGAGGCTTTTAGCTCAGCTACCGCCCAAAAGTAAATAAATTTATTGTAAATGGGACAAAAATTACAGATCATATTGAGGAGATATTATTCAAGGAAGGACGATTATGAGTGGATCAAACGCTAATCAACTAAAAAATGAAACATCGAGTTATTTAAAAAGACATATAGAGTCTCCTGTAAATTGGCATAGTTATGGACCTGAAGCATTACAAAAGGCTGTAGATGAAAAATTGCCTATCTTTATATCTATCGGATACAACTCTTGTCATTGGTGTCATCAGATGCAAGATGAATGCTTTAGCGATGAGGAAGTTGCTGCGATGCTTAATAAAAACTATATAAATATCAAAATAGATCGAGAAGAGCTCCCCGATTTAGATCAATATTATCAATTAGCTTCTCAGGCCATGAATGGTCGGGGTGGATGGCCACTAAATATTTTTCTCACCCCAAAAATGCAGCCTTACTTTATAGGTACCTATTTTCCAAAATATGCCGCAAATGAGCTTCCTAGTTTTCTGGAGGTGATTTCAAATATGTCTAAAGCATTTCAAAATGAAATTGAAAATGTCACCTCAAATGCAAACCAGATTACAGAGGCCTTAAGACAGCCTCCTCAAGTCAAAGACAAGGTTGAGTTTCCTGGGCATTATCCTGCTCCAAATAGTATTCTTAATGCCTTAAAAAACTACCAAGATGATGAAGCTGGAGGATATGGAGCGGAGCCGAAGTTTCCTCACTATGCATTTTATGAATGGGCTGTAGAACAAATGCTTGAAGGTATGGTGTCTGAAGAATTTGGAAAACATATTTTAAAGTCAATTGAAGCGATGATGATGGGCGGACTTTATGATCATGCTCGTGGTGGTGTTCATAGATACTGCTCTGATAAAAACTATCAACTTCCACATTTTGAAAAGATGCTTTTTGATCAGGCTGCTCTTTTAAGACTGCTTGTTAAAACAAGTCTCGTCTATCCGGCACCTCTTATTTTTGATGGACTCATTCAGACTCTTGATTATCTTGACTCTGAAATGTTAAGCGAAAATGGATATTTTTTCTCTGGTCAAGATGCGAGATCAGAAGGTCATGAAGGACTGTACTACACATTTACTCGTGATGAGTTTATCGATGCACTTATTCAGTTTGATGAAAACTTAATCGATGACCAAGATAAAATTCTCTCCTGGTTTGATATAAAAGAAGATGGAAATTTTCAAAATACATTAAATACGATTCACCTCAATCCAAAATTAAAAAATGACTTTTATTCTCCTGAAGGTTGGACTTTAGTTAGAAAGGTTCGACAAGCATTAGTAGAAGCAAGAAAACTTAGAATTCCTCCGGCCACAGATCAAAAAGGAATTGCGAGTTGGAACTTCCAACTTCTAACTTCTCTTTTAGAAGTTGTTCACTATTCTAAAATTGAATCCATTAAACAAGCGGCTTACCAGCTCTATCTTAAAAGTGCTCCTTCCATTTTTGATACTTTTTTATATCAAAATGAACAAGAAAAGACTCGAATTCAAACATCGACAACTCGAACTGGCCATGTTCCTCTTTTTGAAGACCATGTTTTCTTTTGCGAATTATGTTTTAAAACATTTGAGATACTAGGTGATTCTCAAATGTATGAAAACGGGATAACAACCCTTAAGTACATATTTGATGAGTATTTTGCTAAAGATATTTTCCATACAAGGGCCATATCATTTAATGAAGTTCAATTATATGACAATATATCAACTCCCATTTTTGATCAAAATTATAAAGCACCTTTGGCCACACTTTTAACTCTTCTTCGAAAATGGTCAACTGTTTCTCAAGACAGTAAAGATCTTTTCAATCGAGTTCAAAATATCAAAGAAAATCTGACTCATTTAAGTTTGCAAAACCCTCTTTCATTTGGTGAAAGCTTGAGAGGTCTAACATATCCTGATGAAGCTTATAGAAAAGTAGAGATACCTCATGCATGGATAAAAAATAATATTTTTCATCCTTATATTTCAAATTTCTCGCAACGTTTTGCTATTAATTATCATACAAAAAATGAAGAAAGTTGGGAGATTGGAAATCTTACA
>CAYFHZ010000076.1:0-8051 GCA_964342535.1 uncultured Bacteriovoracaceae bacterium
CACTGAGCCCGACAACCAAACAAATCGTAAAAATAAAATCAAGTAGAGAGAGATTAAAACCACTGATCCAAAAAATCCATGCTCTTCATTAAATATCGAAAAGACAAAATCTGTATGATTTTCAGGTAAGTAATTCAATGAAGCTTGGGATGAGTTTTTAAAACCTTTTCCAAGAAATCGACCTGATCCAATTGCAATTTGTGACTGAATAGCATTGTATCCTGAGCCCTTGGCATCGGCCTGTGGATTCATAAAGGTTAGAATTCTTTTTTTCTGATACTCTTTTAAACCAAAGTTATACATAAGTAGCCCAGAAATGACTCCTATTACAGCAATAATACCAATTGACTTCCACCTTAATCGTTTAAAAAAACTTATGACAAGGAAAATGAGAATAAGTAATAAACCAGTCCCAAGATCTGGCTGCATTATAATAAGAACTGTTGGAACAAGAGTTATAATAAAAGGAATAATAAGATCTTTAAGATACATTTCTTTTTCTGGGTTAACTCGCGCATAATAACGGCTTAATGCGAGAGCAAGAGATATCTTCATTAGCTCAGAGGGTTGTAACCTAAATCCACCTAGGACAAGCCACCTTTGAGCTCCCATTCCTTTTTGTCCGAGAAGTAAAACAAGGACTAATAGAAAGACATTACCTAAATAGGCCCAATAACTCAGTCTAAATAACGTTTTAGGTCCAACTAGACTGACAATAAGAACAACAAAATTAGCGACAACAAACCACTTGAGCTGACTTCCAAAAATAGGTTGGAGTTTACTAGAAGTTTGAGCGTGTGTTGCTGAATATAAATTCAAGGCTCCTATAAAAAAAATAGCATACATACTTCCAAGAAAACTTAGATCATATTTTTTAATAAAGTCTATGAGATTTTTTTTAAAATTCATTCATTTCCTTCAACATCAGTCTCTGTGGTTTGCCCTTCCTCTTCTTCTTCTTCTCTTTTACGAATTTCGATGGCACGTCTACGAATCTTAGCTAGCTGAGCTTTTTCTTTCTTAATATTGGCCTCATATGTATCAGGCTCATATTTTTTCATGTAGGTATTAATCACTTTTTCAACAACTGGAGCTGCTGCACTTGAACCACCACAACCATGCTCGACAAATGCGGCAACCGCTATTTTAGGGTTATCAAAAGGAGCAAAGGCAACAAACACTCCATGGTGCCTGTTTTTGTATTGTTTCTCAGAACATTTCGCATAGAGCTCTTCTTTACTTTGAGCTGCTACTACTTGGGACGTTCCAGATTTACCTGCCATTTGGTTACCTAATCCCCTACGCCACCATGCTGTACCGTGAGGCTCATTTGCTACTTTATATAATCCTTCATGAATAAGATTCCATGTTTGATCCTTAAGGTTAATTTGACGAATAAGTTCTGGTTGAGTTGTTCTAAGAATATTTCCTTGGTTGTCTAAAACTTCTTTTACAAGATAAGGTTTAAACAATTTCCCCCTTGTCGCAATTGCAGCATAGGCATTAGCAAGTTGTAGGGTTGATACTAGTACATAAGATTGTCCAATAGAGCATGATAATGTTTCTCCTTGCTGCCATGGAATTCCATTTCTTTGTAATTTCCATTCTTTTGTTGGGATGAGACCAGAAACTTCCCTGGGAAGATTTATTCCTGTCTTCATACCAAAACCAAACATATTAGCGTATTTTGCAAGGACATCAATGTCCATTTCTGCCGCAACCTTATAGAAGAAAATATTGCATGAATGTTTTAATGCATCAGTTACATCATACTTTTCAGTACCAAAACTTTTCCAAGATCTATAAATACGTCGACCAAACTTAAAAGATCCATGACATCTTATCTTGGTATTTTTTTCAATAATACCTTCCTCAAGTGCTGTTATGGCGGTAAAAGGTTTAAAAGTTGAACCCGGTGGAAAATGGTTTTGAATACTTCTATCTCTTAGTGGTTCTTCTTCATTATTTATTAAAGAAGACCAGTAGTTTTGAGTTAATCCTCTTGAAAATTGAGATGGATCAAAAGCAGGGGTAGAAACCATTGCAAGTAATTCTCCATTCTCAACGTTTATAGCAACAACTGAACCAGATCTATCACCTAAGGCTTCATAAGCAATATTTTGTAAGTCTCTGTCCAGAGTTAATTGGAGATTATGTCCAGGAACAGGAGGATTGTTTTCAATTCCTTTAAATAAATTATCTGTGTTGATATATTTCTTCTTTCTTCCTAGAGCATCAACCTCAACAAACTCAAATCCATTTTGACCTCTTAGGGTTTTATCCATTCTTTGCTCAAGCCCAAATTGCCCAATAAAGTCACCAAGTTTATACTCAATACTATCTCTTTTACGATATTTAGGTAATTGAGCCTGGGAAATTTCAGAGATATAACCAAGTGCATGTGCGCCTACTTCTTTATCCACATACTCACGACTAATAAATGTTTCAACACTAACACCCGGGAGTGAAGCGTTTTCTGTTTCTATTTTAGCAACTTCTTCTAAGTTTATATTTTTCTTGATAATAATTGGACGATACCTAGCTTGAAAGGAATTCTTCTTAATGATTTTCTCTATATCATCAATTTCCATCCCTAAAATAAGTGATAATCTTTTTAATGTCTTTTTTTTATCATGTAAAAATTGTCTGGTAATAACGGCATCAAATCTTGGGGTATTATCTACAAGCAGTTGATCATTTCGACTATAGATCATTCCACGCGGGGCCCAAATTGTTTCTTCTCTTAATCGGTTTTGGATCGAAAATTTATGATAAAGCTCCCCTTTATATATCTGAAGATACCACAATCTAACCAAAACGATCACAAAGCAACCAACAATAATGTTAGCGACTTGAGTTCCTCTCGATTTATGAATTTTAATCAGTTCTTCATCACCAAACATTAATAGGCTACTCCACTACTTTGTCTTTCTAATTTCCAAAAACGGTCAAGAAGTTTAAAGAAAAGATGTGAGACAAGTGAGAGAAATAAACTTTCAGGTAAATACTTAAGGAAAATTCCAATAAAATGCGAAAAATCTCCAAGTTTGAGAGAAAGAATAATCGCAACTATTATAAACCAAGCTATTTGAAAAATTTGAACTACAACAATCGTACTTATGGCCGTACTAAAATTAAGCATATCTTTTACATACTTAACAGAAACAGAGACAAGAATTCCTGCAAGTGTTCCAGTCGCCCATCCTTCAATTGAAAAAGCGGAGTGAACATATTGAAATAAGAAAATAAGGAAAGGTAAAATTGGTGCTTCAAATTTAAAAGCTAAATATAGTATAATTAAAACATTAAATGCAGGTTTAAAATCTAAAATACCCATTGCAGGCAAAATTGCAGAACTAAAAATTTCAACAACAATGAGAAGGACAATCGTTTTTAAAGTTCCTAAAATGATTTCTTGTAATGAATATCTCATATTTCCTCATCTTCATTTGTTTGCTCTGTAGCTGGTAGTTCTTCTGATAAAAGTTTTTTCTCTCGTCCATCATCAACTAATACAACGACCTCTTCTAATTTATGAAAATCAACACTTGGTCTAACTTCTACTTTTTGAGTAATTCCGAAGTTTTCTTTATCAATATGAGAGATTGTTCCAACTTTAATGCCTTTAGGATAAATTTCCCCTAACCCAGCAGTGATAACAATATCTTCTAATTCAAGTTTTTCAGTTCGGTTAACGTATTTCATATGACAGGTAAAGCCCGAATCCCCTTCTACTATTCCATGAGTTCTTGTCCTTACCACAAGTGAATCAACTCGGTTATTTTGGTCCAAGATGGTCAAAATGTCTGAGTAATTTGCTCCCAATCTATATATATAACCGACAAGACCTGTTGTGGTTATTACTGGAGACATGAGCTTTAAACCGTGAATTTCACCTTTATTTATACGAAGAACTTTAAACTCATTCGAGGAATCCCAGCTCACGATTTGTGCCAAAACTTTTTTACGTACAATGGCCTTTCCAAATTCTAGCAACTGCTTAAGTCTTTCATTTTCCTGTCTCACTTCTTTAAGACTAAAAATTTCACCTTGGAGTAAATTAACTTCCTTTTTTAACTCTTCGTTCTCTTTACTGGTATTAACAATAGTTATGTAGTGATCAACTGTATAAGCAACACTTTCTTTAAGCGAGAGTGTGCCACGTTGCAACGGAGCTAAAACTTCAATCATTAGTTTTTGAAAAATTGAAGTATCTGTAACCTGGTAATTATGTGATGCAATACCATAGAGAGAGATCAGTCCAACAATGAGGTTGTTTACGAGTGTCCATCGCGACGCATCCAGATTTAAATTCTTCAAACAATTACTCCAATTACTGATTACTTCTTATTCAATAAGAGTAACTAAATCAAAACCTTATGCCAATAATTAATCTCTCGTGTCACTCCTCCAAATTGACTTTAAAGATTTTCCCGATAGAATCTTAAAGATAAAAAAAGGGATAAATAATGAACAAAATTTCTAATAAACTTTCTTACTATGCCATTATCTTTATTATGGGGGCTATTATTGTAAGTTTTGTACTTACTGGTTTCCAAGGTTTTGGAACTAACCCTGATCAAGTGGCAAATGTTGATGGAAGGCCAGTAACGTTAGAAGAATATAATAGAAATTATAATATGCAAGTAAGTCGATATGGACAAATGCTTGGAGGAAAAGCATTAACAACTCAACAGATAAAAATGTTCAGAATAAGAGAGTCTGTACTAAATAGTCTTATTTCTCAGAAGCATTTAGTAAATTTTGCTGACAGTTTGGGATTTGATGCTGGAAAAAAAGCTATTAAAGCAGAAATAATGAATTATAAAGCATTTGAGAGCAATGGCCAATTTGATGTGACTAAATACAAGAATCTTCTAAGAGCAAATAATTTATCTCCTGCTAACTTCGAAGAAACGCTTGTTGATGATATAAAAATGAAAAACCTAAGAAGTCTTGTAAGTGCAATCATACCTTCACAAAACGCAGTAAAGTCAGAAATTCATTTAAAATCCTTAGCGACAGAAGCCATTGTTGTCAGTTTTCAAAAAGAAGAGATGACTAAAAATTTAAGTGTTGGTAATAAAGAACTAACCGCATTCATAGCTGATACGAAAAATGAAAGTTTATTACAAGCTCTTTATAAATCCTTTAAAGCCGAAGAAGAAAAAAAGAAGACAAAAAAGATTGCTAGCTTTGAAGAAAAGAAAAACGAACTAGCTAAATCTCATTTACAAAAATCCAAGAGAGAAGAACTGACTAAATTTAACACTGAATTACAGTCAAAAATTCAAACGGCCTTAAAAAATAACAATTCAAAAGAACTAAAAAAATTACAAAAAAAATATGGAATAACATATGAACCTAAAGCTCAAGTTACTCCTATTAATCCCCAATTTAAAAATATTAAATTTAAGCAAGAAGATATCATTAAGCTTTTAACAGATAAAGACACCAAAACAGTTGTCATAGAAGATACAACAACAGCGGTCTCATTTTTAAAGGTTAAAAAGTACCTTTCAAAAGAAGTTAAAGATATTACTTCAGAAGAACTTGAAAAAGAAATTCAGTCGGCAAGTACGAGAAATGCTCAAGCAATTGAAACAGCTGTTATTGATTTTCAAAATGAGCACTCCACTGTAACTACTAATTTACCTGTTATGTAAAATGGCAGATAAATCAGCGAAGTTTAAACAGAACACTGAAGGAAAGTATTATGTGGATGACCAATGCATCGCATGTGATGCTTGTTGCGTAGAAGCTCCAAGCTTTTTCCTGATGAACGATGATGATGGCCATGCTTTTGTAGCGAAGCAACCCATTAATTCTGACGAATTAGAAGAGTGTGATAATGCTCTCGCAGCTTGTCCCGTGGGTGCGATTGGGGATGATGGTGAGTAAAAGAGCATTTAATTTTGACTAAAGTCTAATAAACTAGTCAAGCCTCTCACTTCCAGAACTAATCATTAAAGTAAAACTATCATTTCCACCACCATTTACATCCGATAGAGAGCTATATGTACTACCTCCGGCAAATATATTACCGCTATTATCTATAGCAATAGAATAAATATATTCATTACTACTTGCAGATGAACTAGCTGCAATATTTGAAGCATTAACTTGCAAGATTCCATCATTGTCTTCACCGTCCCCATCTCCAAAAGAGCTATCTAAAATACCCGTAGAAGAATTTAGCTTCATTATAAAAGCATCACTTCCCCCAGCATTTGTTCCTGACAAGGAGCTAGAGGTATAACCTCCAATAAGTAAATTTCCACTACCATCTGTAATCATAGATTCTAAAGAATCAGTACCATTTGTGGATGAACCGATCGCAATATTTGAAGCGTTAATCTGAACAATCCCGTCACCATTTTCTCCGTCACCATCCCCAAAAGAGCTATCTAAAATACCAGTAGTCGCGCTCATTTTAATAATAAATATATCAAGAGCTCCCCCATTCGCTCCAGATAAATTGCTCGCAGTATACCCTCCAGCAAATAAATTACCACTTCCATCTAAAGTTATAGAATTTAAAACTTCATAAGAATTTGCGGATGAGCCAGCTGCAATACTTGAAGAGTTAATTTGAACAATCCCGTCACCATTTTCTCCATCACCAGTTCCAAAAGTGCTATCTAAAACTCCGGTATTTGCATTCATCTTTAACACAAATACATCATATGAACCTGCATTACTTCCAGACAGTGAACTTGAAGTATATCCTCCTGCAAATAAATTACCACTGCCATCTATAACGATAGTTTCAATATTTTCACTTCCACTTGCGGATGAACCTGCAGCAATATTGGATGCATTAATCTGAACAATTCCATCACCGTTTTCACCGTCACCATTACCAAAAGTACTATCTAAAACACCTGTCGTTGCATTTATTTTTAATATAAACGCATCTTCTCCACCTGCTGATGTCCCAGATAAGCCCCCAAATGTAAGTCCTGCGGCAAAGAGACTTCCACTGCCGTCAAGTGCAATAGACTTTATTATTTCCCCATTACTTGCATCTGAACTCGGTGCAATATTTGTTGCATTAATTTGCACTATACCATCACCGTCTTCACCGTCTCCATTACCAAAAAAGCTATCTAGAACACCTGTTGTGGCATTCATTTTTAAAATAAAACCATCATTATCACCTGCATTGACTCCGGATAAAGAGCTATTCGTATACCCTCCAGCAAATAAATTGCCACTACCATCTAAAACAATGGACTCAATATACTCATTTTTATTTGCAGATGAATTTTCTGCGATATTTGATGCATTTATTTGAACAATACCATCATTATCCTTGCCATCTCCATCTCCAAAAGTACTATCCAAAACTCCTGACGAAGCATTCATTTTTAAAATAAATCCATCAGCTCCACCGGCATTAATACCAGAAAGAGAGCCAAAAGTACTACCTCCTGCATATAAGTTTCCACTATTATCTAAAGCAATTGAATATATATCATCAGTAGATACTACGGATGAACCTGCAGCAATATTTGAAGCATTAATCTGAACAATTCCATCACTATTTTCACCATCACCGTTTCCAAATGTACTATCTAGTAGTCCTGTTGTGGTATTAATTTTTAAAATAAAACCATCATTAGCACCTGCATTTAGTCCAGACAAGGAACTTCCAGTACTTCCCACAGCAAATAAATTGCCACTGCCATCTAAAATAATTGAGTATATAGTCTCTTCAGCACCTGCTGATGAGCTCGTTGCAATATTTGAAGCATTAATTTGAACAATTCCATCACTATTTTCACCGTCACCGTTTCCAAATGTGCTATCTAATACACCCGAGGTGGCATTCATTTTTAAAATAAATCCATCATTACTACCAGCATTTGCTCCAGACAATGATCCATAGGTGCTTCCTCCTGCATACAGATTCCCACTTCCATCTAAAGCAATGACGCGAATAGATTCATCTCCACTAGCGGAAGAACCTGCAGCAATATTTGAAGCATTAATCTGAACAATTCCATCACTATTTTCACCGTCACCGTTTCCAAATGTGCTATCTAATA
>CAYFHZ010000076.1:8151-9650 GCA_964342535.1 uncultured Bacteriovoracaceae bacterium
TGATCCATAGGTGCTTCCTCCTGCATACAGATTCCCACTTCCATCTAAAGCAATGGAGTAAATATACTCATCTCCACTTGCCGAGGAACCTGCAGCAATATTTGAGGCATTAATAAGAACAATTCCATCACTGTTTTCTCCATCACCATTTCCAAATGTGCTATCTAGTACACCGGAGTTAGCATTCATTTTTAAAATAAATCCATCAGCATCCCCCGCATTTGCACCTGACAAGGAGCTATAAGAATACCCTCCAGCAAATAGATTTCCACTTCCATCTAAAATAATTGTCTCGAGATACTCATTTGAATCCGCGAAGGAGGCTAGCGCAATATTTGAGGCATTAATTTGTACTATACCATCACCATTTTCTCCATCACCATCTCCAAAACTGCTATCTAATTCACCCGTATTAGCATTCATTTTCAAGATGAACACATCAGATTCACCAGCATTTGCCCCAGACAAAGAACTAAACGTATATCCTCCAGCAAATAGATTCCCACTACTATCTAAAGCTATCGATTTTATATGATCACTACCACTTGCATCAGAGCTAGATAAACCTAACTGCCAAACACCACCATTTGCAAATTTTTCATCAAGCTCTCCCGATGGCTTCAATTTAATAATTATAGCATCAAAACCTCCGGCCACATATTCTCCCAAATGACTCTTACTGGAGCCAGCAAGAAAAATCTCTCCTTCGTCTGAAACCACTGAAGTGAAAATATATTCATATCCTCCTGCATTCGATTGAGGCTTTCCAGAGCCAAAACTAAATTTTCCAAGCTGTCTTATTGCTCTTGGTACACTGCCATCATATGGGATAAGAATATAACCATAGTCATCTCCATTACTAGTGCCACCAGAATCCATTGAAATTAATTGATACTTCATCATATCACCTGAAGAGAGCTCACTTGATAAAGAAATATTAACAGATCCTATAAATGCATTTCCACTTTTGGTAAGTGTTACTGACTGTCCTGTCAGGGGATCACAACCTGCTTGCTTTTTTAAAGAACAATAAAATAAAGTTACAACAGCATCATTATCATCATCTCCAGTAAAAGGAACTGACACATGGACATCTTGTGAAAAGTCGTTGGAGTTTAAAGAGAGCTCATCGAATGATATCCCTAATTGTGAATTTAAGTTATTTGCAAATTGAACATCGACATCACTTTTACAACCACCTATTACAAATAAAACAGAGAAAAGTAGAATATGTATCATGCTATAATAATCGGCTAAAAAAGCTGATTCATTTAAAAAAAATAATTACACACCTAATTTTAGTACCTTGCCCCCTATCCCTCAAAGAAAAGCAAAAGACGGTATTTGTGCTTTGATGACAATTCTTGGCAGCTCTACGTGATTTAAAAACCTTACAAGAACCAATTGAAAACTTAATGACAAAACGCTCTTAGCTAGGTAGTTTTACCAAACTAATAAGGAGAGAGCGCATGGAATTTATTGATATAAACAGTATCAAA
>CAYFHZ010000077.1:0-9549 GCA_964342535.1 uncultured Bacteriovoracaceae bacterium
TAAATTGCGACTTATGGAGTTCAGAGAGTAAAATTTTTCTTAATTCGTAGAATTTATCTAAATAGCTCATTCTAAACTCTACTACTTTCTTTAAACAAATTTTTCGTTCTTTATGGTTTAGCTTTCTCTTTTTTACAACTGAATTTCCCGCATCATCTTTTTCAGTATACGAAACCTCAGATACACATTGAAGGTTCTCTTGTTCTACAAAATCCATAACTAATCGTTCTAGTCCACTTAAAGAGTCCATTATATCAGCATAAGATAATTTTTTAAGCTCATCGATCTTAGAAAAAATAGAAGACGCTTTAATTTTATCATTTTTCTGAGGAGGAATATCCTCGGTATTTTCTTGAGCAGAAACAATATTGATCATCGAAATCAAGATAAAGAAAAAAATCAATTTAAACAAAGTAATTCCTCCACTCTCCACTCTCTCTTGTTTCTATGGGGAAGAATGTTTTTATCTCCTGTAAGACTTGCTGCACAGGTAAACCGACTACATTAGAGTAACTTCCATCAATTTTTTTGATAAATCCTTGAGAGAATTTCTGAATTCCATAGGCTCCGGCCTTATCTAAAGAGTCATTTGTAGCGAGATATAAATCAAGTAAGTCCGAAGATATCTGATCAAACAGTACTTCAGTACAAATTGAAAAAACTCTTTCATTATCTTTCGTCTTTAAACAAACTCCAGTAAATACATAATGTTTCTGATTACTTAAACTCATTAAAGTCTTAGCTGCATCTGCTTTATCTTTAGGCTTCCCTAAAATAGTATCATTAAATACAACAACTGTGTCAGCGGCTAAGATAAAAGGATTAGCATATTTAGTACTCTTCCAAACATCATAGGCTTTTTGCTTCGCGAGATCTTCTACTATCAGTTTAGGTGAAACTTCTTGAGTGATCTCTTCATTGTGAGAAGGTTCAATGACAAAGTTTAAATATGTATCCTGCAATAATTCTTTTCTTCGAGGAGATTGAGATGCCAAAACAAGCTGGAATTTATCATTCATGTTGTAATACCCATAAGTAATACTGTGACCTATTCATATTCTTTATTTTTATCTTATTTCTATTGTTCAGTTCACGTAATGCTAAGTAATGCTCTTTCATACTACGGGCATAATAACTCGGCGTAAAGCCTACTTCTGCATATTCATTATAAAAACTCTTTAACCCTACAATATTTGAAGTTTCAACTCTTCTAATATATTCAAATGCAAATTCTTGTCTAAGCTCTAACTCTTTAGGATTTTCTATATTCCATAAACGATACCCTAGAGTTCGGGCATACATTTCAGGAGTTAAAGATTTTTCAAATAGCGCTCTAGAGTAATTGTGCATCCAAATTTCTCTTGCAAGTAGTATACTTGGTATCCTTGCTGTTAATGCTTTACTGGCATTGAGACGGAACCTATCATCTCCTTGCACATCAGCAAGTTCTCTACCATCTGGATCTGTTTGCATCCATCTTTTATATTCTGGAAAGTGCTTTTGTGCATTTTCATATCCTCTAATTTGAACAAAATTCTCTCGTTCATCCTTTTCTTCATGGGATGTTAAAAAGAAATAAGATTTCTTTCCTAACTCATAAAAAAGATCAAGGTCGGTTTTTTTAAGGTAAAAACTTGCTGTTGGGCTATAGACAATAGTATGAATATCTTTTTTTTCAAACCACTTATTATTTTTCTTTATAAAGCGATTAAGTGTACGATATTGAAATTGAGCACCAGGATTTTGCATTACTTGATATCGAATTTTTTCCCTTTCCCCTTCTAAGCTCCCATACTCTTTTCTAATGTAATACCCTCTATTAGCCTCTAAAAGCATCAGTGGGCTAAATGAAAGATCTGTTTCAGGGAGATTCACTTCAGGAAATTCCTGGCTTGAGCGTTGTCTTAAACTTATATAGCCATTATTTAGTCGAATAATAGAAAGGATACGATTTCTCGATATATTAATTTCGTTAATACTAATTGATGTCTCAGCAGCGAGACGTATGATTGATCCATCAACCATAACTAACCATAGCATTGAATCTTTCATAGTTTGTAACTCATCTCCCTCATGAATTTGAGTGAGGTATTGAGCTTTTACTTTATTGGTTTCACCGTATTTATAGCAATTTCCAACGCATTTCAACACTCTTCCAACTTTCTCGGTATAATCACCATTAGTAACTTTTTCTAACCAATACTTATTCTTATCCTTCAATTCTCGCTGTTTTAACCATTTATCGATACTGAGATAATCTTCTGTTGAAACTTTATTCCATCCAGAAAAACTATCATTCTCCCCTAGGAAATGAATCGTTTTATCTAAATCTGGATCAACTTCAACAAAATCAGCATCTCCATCAGGGATTTGCGCGCCGAGCAATTCTAATTCTTTGGCCATGGCCTCATCTCCATAGTCCAAACAATAGGACATAGCGCTAAAAAAAAGTGTTATGAGTATCAAAATAGGCTTCATATTTACCTTATCGCCCTGTCATTTTAATTGTTTACTATTCAAACAAGCAGCTTTCTGTTATCCTTTCAAGGGCAAATTTTACCTAAATTCGAATGAGGAGAAACCAAATGACAGAAGCGTCTAAAAACCAGGGTGCGCAAGAGCAGTTTTCTTTTGTATCAACAGAAGAAAATATTCTAAAATTTTGGCAGGACAATAATATTTTTAAAAAATCTTTGCAAAAGACTGAGAAAAACGCTCCCTATATTTTCTATGATGGTCCTCCTTTTGCTACAGGTCTTCCTCATCATGGTCACCTTGTGGCCTCTACAATAAAAGATATTATTCCTCGATATTTTACAATGAAGGGTCGTTATGTTTCACGAAGATGGGGCTGGGATTGTCATGGCCTTCCTATTGAGCAACAAATCGATAAAAAATTTGAAATGTCTGCAAACGATTTTGTTGAAAAATACGGTATTAAAAAGTATTGTGAAGAGTGTAGAAATATAGTCCTTACCTTTACATCACAATGGGAAAAAACCATTAATCGTATGGGAAGATGGGTCGATTTTGAAAATGATTATAAAACAATGGATACAGACTTTATGGAATCTGTATGGTGGGTTTTTAAACAAGCTTGGGATAAAAACCTCATCTATAAAGGAAATAAAATTGTTCCTTATTCAGTTGCACTAGAAACCGGTCTATCAAACTTTGAAGCTACTTCTAACTATCAAGATGTCCAAGATCCAGCTGTTACTATTCTCTTTAAGATCAAAGGAGAAGAAGGTTATTTTTCTGCTTGGACAACTACACCTTGGACCCTACCATCCAATATGGCATTAATTGTTAATGCAGAAATTGATTATCAATTTGTCCATGAGAAAACAAAAGATATTAAGTTCTGGATTGCAAAAGAAAGACTTGAAGCATATCAAAAAGGCCATGAGTTTGAAGTTTTAAAAGAGGTAAAAGGAAAAGATCTAGTCGGAATGAAGTATGAACCCTTATTCTCCTACTTTAAAGACCAAGAAGAACAAGGTGCCTTTCAAGTTGTTTCCGATGATTATGTTACCACCAGTGATGGTACAGGTATTGTTCACTCTGCACCTGCCTTTGGTGAAGATGATAATAGAGTTTTAAAAGAACATAAAATTAATGCTTTTGTTCTTCCATTAAACTCTAAAGCAGAATTTAATGCTGAAGTTATAGACTTTGCAGGCCAATATATAAAAGATGCAGATAAACAGATTATTAAGCATCTCAAAGATAATGGACAGTTATTTCACCAATCGGTCCTGGTACATAGTTATCCATTTTGTCCTAGAACGGATACACCTCTAATTTATATGGCCATGCCTCAATGGTATATGAAAGTTGATGAGATTAAGTCAGAGCTCCTGACTTCAAATGAACAAATTAATTGGGTTCCTGCTCATATTAAGGAAGGTCGTTTTGGAAAATGGCTTGAAGGTGCAAGAGACTGGGCTATTTCAAGGTCAAGATATTGGGGTACACCTCTACCTATTTGGGAAAACGATGAGTCTGGTAAATTTCTTGCGATTGGTTCAATTGAGGAACTCAAAAAATATACAGGAGTCACTGTAGATGATCTTCATCGAGAAATAGTTGATGAACTAAGTTTTGAAGTAGAAGGAGAATCTGGAACCTACAAAAGAATCAATGACGTATTTGATTGTTGGTTTGAGTCTGGTTCAATGCCATTTGCTCAACTTCACTACCCTTTTGAAAATCAAGATGTCTTTGAAGCAGGGTTTCCCGCAGAGTTTATTGCAGAAGGTTTAGATCAAACTCGTGGTTGGTTTTATACACTAACCGTTCTCTCTACAGCTTTGACAGGAAAACCTGCTTTTAAAAATGTTGTCGTCAATGGAATGGTTATGGCCGGAGACGGTAAAAAAATGAGTAAGCGTCTCAAAAACTACACTGAGCCAGATATAATTATGCATAATTTTGGTGCTGATGCATTAAGACTTACGCTTATCAATTCAGGTCTCGTTAAAGGTGAAGAGCTACGTTTTACTGATGATGGAGTTAAAGATATGGTGAGAAGAGCTCTTCTTCCATGGTATAACTCATTTAAATTTTTTCAAACTTATGCATCTGTTGATGGATGGAGTGCTGAAACAAATTTAAAGCTTGGAAATAATATTCTTGATAAATGGCTTATCTCTAAACTTCAAACACTTACTAAAAATGTAACAGAAGAAATGGAAGCTTATCATCTCTATAATGTCGTACCACCATTATTTACCTATATTGAAGATCTTACTAATTGGTATATTAGACTTAATAGACGAAGGTTTTGGGAAGACGGTTTAACAGCTGATAAATCAGAAGCTTACTCTGCTCTTTATACAGCTCTTATGGAAATGAGCAAAATCATGGCCCCATTTGCACCATTCTTATCTGAATATATTTACCAAGAACTCAAAGTCTTTGGAGGGAAAACAGAAGAATCTGTTCACTTATGTGACTATCCTCTCGTTAAAGAAGAACTTATTGATCAAGAGCTTGAAGATGCTGTCATTAGAATGCAAGAACTTATTCTTCTTGGTAGACAACGAAGAAATCAAGTCAATATCAAAGTTAAAACTCCACTTCAAAGTTTAACAGTCATACATCAAAGTCAAGTTCAACTAGATGGAATAGCAAAACTTGAAAATTATATAAAAACAGAATTAAATGTTAAGGATGTGAACTACTCTACTAATGAAGATAAATATATCAAACTCTATGCAAAACCGAATTCAAGAGTTTTGGGAAAAAGACTAGGAAAAGAATTTGGAAAAATGATGGGGATGATTAAAGGCCTTAAATCCGAAGAGCTTAAAAACTTTGAGGCATCTGGACAGATTGAGCTTGGTGGACACTCTCTCAACTTAGAGGAGATCTTTGTATACCGCGAGCCACTTGATGGTGTAGATGCTTTATCCAATAGATGGATCACAATTGATATGGATACAAAGCTCACTGACGAACTTATCAATGAAGGCCTTGCAAGAGAAGTTATCAATCGCATCCAAAGATCAAGAAAAGATGCTTTATTTAATGTTGAAGATAGAATCAAGCTCGATATTTATGCAAGTGAAAATTTAGAAAAAGTTATTCAATCATTTAGTGATTATATAAAATCTGAAACTCTAACAACTGAAATAAATTTCAGCTCATCTCAGTTAAATACAAACTTTATTTTTGATATTGAAAAAGAAACACTACATTTAAGTTTAACTAAGAATTAATCATAGTTTTTCTATCAAGTAGTTTAATGAGTAAGTCCTCGCCAAAATGCGGGGACTTGCTATAATATATTGATGAAATTTATAATCCTATTTTTCTTAGCTACCAATGTTTGGGCCTATGGGCCTAAAGATATTAAACTCTCCAATTATGAGTTTAAACGTTATATTCGCCCCCAATTAATTAGTATCACTCAAGATTATAAAAATATTATTATAAGTATGAACCCTGAACTTAAGAAATTTAAACCCATTTTTGAAGAATTAAATCTTCTGCAAGAAAGAATTCAAGCACATAATGAAAAAGATTTTACTCTCGCTAAGGTTAATTTTTCTCAAATTATAGTTCACATACAAAATATTTTGGCCTTACTTGAAAACTCATCTTTTAATAAAAACAAAAATTACTTTTTAACTAAAGATCAAATTTTAAGCTATCAACATTTTTTTAAGCTGAGATCTTCTGTTTTTGACTTTTTAAGTGAAATAGAAGCATATTCACAAGTTTTATCTGCAGGAGCAAAGCTCTACTCACCTAAAATACTTATTGAGAAGTTTTTTGAAATTGAAAAAAGATTTCATATGTTTCTCATTTACGCTTCTGATAATCGCTTTCAAAAAGACTTTCTTAATTTCTGGAATACCTTTATGAAACCAATTGGCCAACGTATTATTCCCTATATGGATGAGGATCTGTTTGTTAGACATTTAAACGACTATAACTTGACCTTAAATTTTTTAAATGTCGTTCTTACAAAAAGAAATAAGCCTATCAATTCTCAAAGTACTACACTTTTAAAAATATTTCATAGTCGATGGGTTAATATTTTAAAGATAACATTACGCTAAACTAAGCCGAATGTAGAACTCGATGAACCCAATCTGCTGCAATAGCAGGATGTCTTTCAAAAATACGATGACCAACACCTTCTTCTAGGGAAAATGTTTTATGTAAATGATTAGGAATATTGTGATAAAAGTTTTTATGAGCAGAGATTGGAATCACTTGATCATCAAATCCACATAAAATATGTATACCTAGGGATAACTCTCCTAAATCTTCAACTGCTTCTTCAGTGTTATACTCCAATACCCCTAGTGTAAGCTTGGTCAGAGCATTCATCTCTCTGCTGGTCCAGTTTTTATTTAGATTTAAGCGATGTTCATACTTTGCCATTTGGAAATAAAAGGGAAGACTCATCATCGAAATAAGTCCTTTGGCGGGATGTTTATCGAGTAGAGTATAATATAAACCAGTAACCCCTCGTTTATACGATTTGAAATTTGTTACATATGGTGCAATTAAACCAATGCCCTTTATGATACTTTTATTTTCTCTGGCCAATTGTAAAGTAACAGCACCTGCGTAACTCAGTCCAATCACAAAACATTCAGAAATGCGTTCTTGTTTAAAGATCTCGTTTACAATCTGTGTTTGCTCTTCAATCTTTATTTTCATTTGTGCTATTTTTCTTTCTTTATGTAATGTAAGCCCCTGCCCTCTTAAGTCTACTGCAATAACATTCCATGATGGATTATGTTCAGCAAGAAGTCCTAACATTGCCTGGTAATAACTAACTGAATCGTCAAGACCAGGAAGAACGAAAATCGTTTTATTACCCTCACCTGCATTTGGACTTGTATGCTTAAAACCACATACTTCCATAGTAAATTTTCTATCAATTGAAACTTTATAAGCGACTGGTTGAATATCTAGCATTTGCCTAACCTTTTTCTTGGGACATAAGTGCCTTAAATTATTCTTAATTTCTATAATCAATGCATTTTTCATTTTTGTACATCTGTACAAAATTATACTTCTGCTATGATAATAACATAAAGATTAGTTGTAACAAGTACTTATGTAAGGAGGCACTATGAATGATTACGGACAGATCAACAATTTATGGGAAAAAAGTTTAGAGAATTTTTCAACTTTCTCTAAAACGTTTCAAGAGGAAGCATCTAAAGCAATGACTAACCAAACAAACACATATATTGAAGGTGTTAATGTTGGTGTTAATCTTGCAAAAAACACGACTGCAGAAATAACAAAAAATATGACTGCTGTTGGTGAGATGTGGGGAAACGCAATTCAAGCGACAATGAACCACACTTCTAATAAAGCTGAATAGTACTTTTCTAAGGAGTGGATTATGTTAGCTTTACAAACTGTGACTCAAGTCCCGGACAAGGTTAAGTTATTATCTAAAAGAGTACAGGGTTTTTCAAAGCATAAGAAAAAATCGTTTACTCAAGATGTAGCATCCACTCCTTATGAAATAATAAGCACCAAAGGCCGTGCTAGACTTTTATATTACCACTCAACTCAAAAGACAAAGCACAATATTTATATTGTCCCAAGTCTTATCAATCAATTTTATATACTGGATCTTTACCCTGGTTGTTCATTGATAGAGGAACTATGCCGTGAAGGCTATGATGTCTATTTACTAGATTGGCAAAAGCCACGTCCGCAAGACCAAATGGCTTCCTTAGAAAAACATATTTTTGACTGGCTCGATTGGGGATATACAACTTCAAAAGCAAATTCTAAAAATAGAAAAAAATGGTCTTTAATGGGTCATTGTATTGGTGGAACTTTGACAACTGTATATCAAGCTGTGAAAAAGCATCGAGGATTAAGTCTTATAAATTTAACTGCTCCTGTTGATTTTTATGATGAAGGTATTTTTAGTTTATGGAGTCGCTACTCCTCCGTTGATCTCACTTTAATGGCAAGACAGTGGGGTGAGATTCACCACGAATTTCTTCAATATTCTTTTAAGCTTTCAACTCCTCTTGCTGAAATAAAAAAATGGAAACATTTATGGCAAAACTCCCATACTGAAAGCTATTTAAAACGTTTTGCATGCATTAATCACTGGATTAAAGATCAAATGCCATTTCCAGGCATAGCATATAAGGAATTCATTGAAGATTTTTATCAAAAGAATCTACTAATCAAAAATAAACTCATTATTGGTGATCATCAAATTTCACTATCAAGTATAAAATCTCCTATTCTTGTATTAACAGCCAAGGGAGATACTGTTGTAAAGCATACAAGTGCAATTGCCCTAAGAGAACATGTATCAGCCCCTGTTATCCATCATGAGATACCAGGAGGCCATATTGGCTGCTTGCTAAGCTCAAAGGCACGAGCAAATATAGTTCATCAAATTAATCAATTTACTGGAGAAGGATATGTTCAATAGAGTTAAAACAATAATTAATCAAGGGCCATTTCATATTTTAGAGACGGAACTCAATAAAGTTATACGAAATCAAAGTTTTATCAAAGCAAGCAGTATGCAAGTTAACCTTCTTCTTTGGCTGCAAAAAAGTTCTAAATGGCAAAGAGAATTTATTCTTAAGCAGATGCAAATTCCAACTGAAGATAAAATGAAAAGTCTTTACACTAGTTTAAATAGACTTGAAGAAGAAAATGATTCATTAAAAGCTGATATATGCTCATTACAAAAGGAACTTAAAAATCTTAAACCTGTTCCACCTAAACAAGCGAGAACGAGAAAAACCGTTCAATAAAGTTTTATTTTTTCTTAATCCATCCAGCTTGAAAGTTAAGATCAGCAACTCCACTAGGTGAGTTTACTGTATTATCTATATTCCTAAAGACAACATAAACATAATACAAATAGGTTTCTCCATTCCACGTTGCAATCGTTGGTTCTCCTACCGCAACAATGCGACCAAGAGTTGAAGTAGACGGGTCCCCTTGTAAAATCAGTTCAGGGATAGACCATTTGGAATTATTAGCTAGGTCTGTATGATTATGTTCCCCTGAGAAGTCTGAATAATATATTTC
>CAYFHZ010000078.1:0-9537 GCA_964342535.1 uncultured Bacteriovoracaceae bacterium
TCGATTTGGTATTTAAACTCTACATTATAATCTGATATTTTTAATACAGGACTTGAAAAAAACTTATAGGCAAGTCCTGTACAAATTAACAAAACTAGAATTTTAATCATTTTTTATTAAGACCATTGAGTCGAAAAGATCATAAACATCTGCAATTTTGGATGGAACTTCTTCATCTTTGTTTTTCGTATCATGGTTTACAAAGAGACGAGTTAATTGAACAATATACTTATTATTATAGGTTAAATATGTATTTCCTTTTTCACTCACTCCAAGTACAAATTTATCTTCTACCTCAAGTTCATACCCCTGAGATTTGGTATATAATTTTACTCTTGGAAAAAATTGTTCTGGAAAGTTATCTCCTTTATCTGATTGTATTAACATTAAAATATCTTGTTTTCGATTAGCATAAGCCTGGGCATCATATAGCCCATCAGTCTTAATATTAATATTTTTTGCAAGTTGAAATATTTCACCGTTAAGAGTAACTTGCTTTGGAAATTCAGAGTTACAAGAATAAAAAGACAATAATAATAGTAAAAAATATAATTTCATAAACACCCCTTTTTTTTATTTTAAACGATTCAGGGTGAAAAATAAATGAGGCTATTTTTTCTGAATAGTATCAGTTCGAACAGCTCTTGGATAATAATCTAATATTTCATAATCTTCGGCCACATTAGATGTATCTGCTTCGCATTTTGTTCTACATTGTTTAAAGCAGCTTAAAAACTTAGTTCCTTTCTCACCGCATTTATTTGAACCTTGATAGAGACTTACTTCATTACAGCTAGCAACAGATAGACCATAGGACATATCATCAATAGTATCTCTTTCAGCTTGAGTTACTTCGATTGGGAAGCTTTCAGGGCAAGTTAACATTTCTTTTTGAGTAATATCACAACGAATCTCTTCGACTCTCTCCCTTGTGGATTTTTCACATGCAGCCCCAACATACTTCTCAGGTTTTAATGTTTGTTTACGTATAAGCCCATCGATGAGAACTCTTTTAACTCGTGTGCTATCTGCAACATATTTCGTTGAACCAGGTATGATATGGCCATATATATCACAATGCCAATTCCACTTTGTGGCACGCTTTGCCCTACTTTCTTTTCCTACGTAACACATACCTGAACAAGTAGCATCAATCGTTGGTCCATAAGTCTCCCATGTATCGCCTATTTTTTTACCATGATCGGAACACTTTACACCCTTAATGCTTACACTTCCTAGGTTAATCATACTATTACTAATATTAATTTAAACATAAACTATCCTTGTTACTTTAAAGATATCATAACTACGAATAAGTTATATAAGAACGGCCATAAATACCTGTTATCACACAACTTATTTGAAATATTACGCCTTAAGAAGTAGGCATTCACGAACAAGATAATTCACTTCATTTCGAGTTTCAAAGAAAGAATTCACAAGAATTCATCACTCTCCGTCACGAGAGGATATAGTAGATATAACAAGATCTGGATTATTTGATTCGATATAATCAACCCCCATTTTGCCATATTTTTTTATAGATTTCTTATCATGTACATCCCACACGATGATTTTAATATTACGCTCGTGTGCCTTACGGATTAGAGAATCATTTAAAAAGTATTTATGTACCTGAAGGTACTGAAATGTTAAATGTTCAAATATTCCACGAAACCTAATAAAATTATCAATTGTAATCCAATCATTCCCGCCAAATGTACAATATAATCTCTCGATCCCAGGCGCTACTATTTCAAATTTCTCAAGAATATTATAATTAAACGATTTAAGAATAACCTGATCGTTCATTTTAAGTCTTTTAACAAGTGATACAATTTTATCTTCAATCAAATTATATCTATCATGACCATATTTAAGCTCTATTATCAATTTTGCCTGATTCGCTACAATTTTAAGAACTTCTTCCAAGGTCGGTATCTTTTCACCTTGATACTTTTTATCAAACCATGAACCAAAGTCAAACTTCTTAAGATCTGCCAAGGTGAAACTTGAAACATCGCCTTTTCCATTAGAAGTTCTATCAATAGAACTATCATGAAGAGCAACGACTCTCCCATCTTTTGTCATATGAACATCAATCTCAATATATGGGGACCTTAACTCAATTGCTTTTTTTATTGCACTTATTGTATTCTCAGGGGCATAAGCAGATGCTCCTCGATGTGCTATTGGTAATGCATTTGCACTCACATTATTTCCCCATATTAATAATAAGAAACTAAAAATTATCATAAATACCTTTTAATAAATTCAATATTTTCTGCATCTGTTAATGGTGTACTAAAACTTGGTGCAATAATACAAAATTTATAAAAATTGGGAGTTTGTGTCCCCCACATTATCGCTATGATTTCATTAAGCTTCTGATCTATAATAACGCCTCCTGAGTCATTAGGAGCAATTGATACTTCAGTCCCACTATTATCCTCCGAGCACGAAAGACCAAAACTCCATACTTGATCAAGCCATAGCATATATGAATTTTCACCTTGAGTACAAGATCTCATGTTTAATGTGATGTCTGTCTTACCACAAGCATAAAAAAGGCCATCATATGAAAGCTTACCACCTGAATATAGTGTAGGAAAATCATTACGACTTATATTATTTTTTAAAACTATAAGTCCTAAATCATGAATACTTCCAAATAGTCTCTTTTTATAACGAGGGTGAGAAATATACCTCTCAAGTTCATATTTAATTCTTTCAAATTTTGTATCACGTATATTTATAATGGGATGATTATTTTCAAGACAATGGGCAGCAGTAAGTATCGTCCTAGAATTTATAAAGATTCCTGTACAGAATGATTGATTTTTAAACTCAAGAGAAACAACTGGAATATTATCCTTTAGCTCTACTCCATTTATAAGAGCGAATACTTTAAAATTCAAAAAAAAAGAACAAATAATAAAATATTTCATAGGATACTAACCAATTACATATTGTTAACTATATATATTTCCTATAGCATTTATATTATGAATAAGGAAATCTGGATAAAAATAGTCTTCTCTTTAGTGACAATTTGTTTTTTTATTTTTGGTGTTGAATTATGCTCTTTTATTATCCTAAAAGTTAATGATCAATATTTTATTTCTCCTAGCTCCTCCTATACTTCGTACTTAAACACTAAAATCTTTCAAGGAATAGACACAAATAAGTGCGATATGGGACTGGCAGAAACAACTTATCTCGATCCTTATTTTGGATATCAGTTGAATTCCGAAACGGGATGTTTTGGAGATAGTGTTAACGTTCTAGGAACAAGCCAGGCTAAAAATGTACTTCCAAAAGATGAAAATGCTTATACCATTCTTGTTTTAGGTGGATCTGTTGCAGATATGTTTGCTCATCAATCAGGAAAAAGATCCTTTCTTTTTGAAGAATATTTAAATCACAATTATCTTCCTCCAAAAGGGAAGTATTTTAAAGTAACATCAGCTGCAATCGCTTCAGGAAGACAGCCAATGCAACTTACAAAATTAAGTCTGTACCTACATACATTTGATGCAGCAATTAGTATTGAAGGGTTTAATGAACATTTTTACCTAGAATATCCAAATTATTTTTATGAGGACCCAAATCAATTCACAGAACGAATAAAAGTCCTTACTCAAAAAAGTAATTTAAATTTACGCAAAAAAACGGCTTCTATTATGAAAAACATAAATGATTCATTTCTTGGGCATTCAAACACCTTGTATTTAATTTTATCCTCCGCCCTACTTAATATAAATAAAAATGATATCCATACGGTATCTCGTTTAGAAAGAACACATCATCCGCTACTCAAGGCAAATGAGAGAGAATTTTGGATATGGAATATAAGTCTTTATAAGCAAGCTCTAAAATCTATGCAATATCTCTGCGAGGGACATCATAAAAAATGCCATACTTTTATTCAACCAATTGCATTTATAAATAAGAATTTAACTCAAAATGAAATCAAAATACTAAAAAGCAGCAAGGATTGGGAAGCAAAAGATCAATATATAAAAACATACCAGAAAATGATTAAGGAGATTATGTCTTTAAAGAGTGCCAATATCACTGATCTAACAGATATTTTTAAAAAACACCAAGAAGATATTTATTTAGATATCACTCATTATCTTAAAACAAATGAGGTTACAGCTGAAAGAAGAGGTAATACGATTCTCATCCAAAAAATAGCACGAATTCTGGCAAAAAAATGGAATTTCAAAAAACGGGCAAACCAAAACGAGTCTTATCCCTCCACTCAAGACTAATAACTCTATCTTTCTCTTTGAAACCAATAGATTCATATATCTTAAAAGCATGATAATTTATATCTGCCTGCATAACAATTTCTTTACCTGTTTTAACTATTTCAGAACAGACATGACTTACTAACGGAGAGCATGCCCCTTGCCTTCTAAAATTATAATGAGTTGCCACATTATTAAACCTAATAAACATATCATTCCAAAAAAAGCCTAAATCTGCGATAAGCTTACTTCCTAAAAAAGCACCATACCTTTTAGCAACTCCCTTCTCTATTAATTCAGCAAAAGATACAGTTTGATCTCTAAGAAATTTCTTTTGAAGTTGTTCCGTTCCATACTCCCAATCAGGGGAAAAGTGCACTTCAATAAATTCGTCAACAAAATCCTTAAGTGGGTATTCCTTAACAAGAAAATTCTGAAAGTTCATATTCTTCTTGGCCATCTTTATCAAATGTTAGTGCACAAAAACCTAGGTCTTGAACTTTTCCAATTTCTTTTTCAAAAATACTTATCCATTTACTATAGTCCCCCAACTGAGGTGCTTCCTTCATTAGAATTTCATTATTGAAAACTAATTAAACACCCCTTGAATCATTTTCAACTACTTTGTATCTAGTTCCAAATATTTATAATATTCATTAAGGTGATTAAATGAAATTATTTGTAATAATAAGTACAATTTTACTAGCAAATTGGGCCATGGCAAACTGTAACATACCTATAACAGATGCCGTAGCACATATTAATAAAATTCTCTCCTCAAATCCTAATAATACCGAAATAGTTGACCAAAACAGCACTCGATTGGATTTAAGAAATCTCAATATAAAAAATGAAGATCTAAATTATATCTGCGTATTTACGAGACTAAAGCATCTTGATATTGGTGAGAATCCAATTAATAAACTTCCAAATAATCTTCCAGAGTCTATTGAAAACCTACAACTTGCTTTTACAAATTCTTATGAAAGTCCAAATAGCAACCCTTTTCAAGATTTATCAGGATTATCAAGACTAAATAAATTAAAAGAATTAAACCTTGATGGTACTTTTGCTACAGACTATACGCCAGTATTTTCATTACCTTCACTTGAGGTATTACATTTACATTATAATGGACTTACAAACTTAAAAATCGAGGGATTAGAATCTGCTGCTTTTGTAAAATCTCTAAAGTACCTATGGCTAGATAGAAATACCCTAGAACATATGAATTTTTTAGAAAATTATACAAATCTTGAAGAAGTACAACTTCCAAGCTTTCAACAAGTAAATTTAACATCTATTCATAATAATATTGTAAGACAAAGTTTCTTTATGGCCGGTCAAAATGTAAACTATGAGCTAATAAGACGTGGTATTGAGCTTCATGGGTACAAATATGAACAAGCCTTATATAATGGATTTACTAAATCAACGAAGGACCTCTCTGTCGTTTTTGATTTCTTGCCAAAAGAATATAAACTAAATGAACATAATATTCTTTATTCTGCGATTAGCAATCATAGCGTAAAACTCATTAGGTATCTTACGCCTCACCTCTCTTCAACTGATGTTTTGAATGAAGGAAAATTTGGCGCAAACGAAGAGTCCGCTCTAAGTTTGGCAGTTCAGTACTATCAATTAGATATTGTTATCGCACTAATCGAAGCTAGAGCAGATATCAATTATATTGATGATAAAGGACGAAGAGCATCTGATAGCATTGGTAAGTATTCTGATTATGATAGCCCAACAAACTCAGGAAGTGGTTATTTTCTTCCTGCAAGAAACAAGGACTGCATATCCACATCAGGAAATTATTTTCCAGCATTGGCCAAATGTAATTTTGATCGCAATATTAGAGATAATATATTTAAAAAATTATTAGCGAACTAAATGCTTAAATTAATCAACATAAACTACTTAGCAAGTGAACATTTTAATGAAACTTGTAGGGTCGACTTTGTTTGTGTTGAGTAAGGATCAACTCCATCACCAGTCATCTTAATATGCCCTTCCACAGATTCTAAATTCAGAATAAATTTTACATCCCTATGATCAAAGATTGAATCCCAAAAGCTAGTCATAGAAGATATATATATCTTATCTTTTGTTTTCTCATATGACCTTCTATATAATTCAGATGTAGAAATATAATTTCCACCAAGAGTACCTGCAATTGAAGCAAATTTTCCTTTTGAGTAAACACAAATTTCATCATTATTTTGAGAGGTACAAGTATAATCAAGATTTAAACTCACTCCATCATCATCACTTTCTTCCATATAAATAGTATTTGAGTTTTGACAAACTGCAATTGCTTGCAGGGTCCCTAGAAAAGTGGTCAAAGCTATAAGTTTTTTCATTAAAATCTCCTCTATGAATGAAAATATAATTAACACTACATAGGATTGTTTCCTATAAGACCTAAAAGAAACTATAAATTTTACAGACCTTAACTAAAAAGAAAGATCATCTCGAAACCATGTTGTTAAGCTGTACCTAGGTGAGTTGATAGGAAGAACTTCATGAAATATCTCAGAAGAAAAAAACATACATATTTACCTGTTTTCGGTGTTATAAAGCTCTTAAAGAATAAATCTAGTTCTGATAAAGTTTTTGAGTCATGCCAATTCTCAATCCATGCTAATTGGGCATTTCTTACATTTGTATTTAGGCTTAAGTTTAATTCTTTTCCAACTTTTGCTTGAGAAAAACTGATTACAAGGGGCTAAATTATAAAGTTCCATATAGGAAAAATACACTAATATTACAATTAGTTATATTCGATATTACAACTCATTTAATTAGTATATACCTAACTATTTAAAAATCACAGTAATCATCACAATTTTGTTTTCGGGGAAACCATGCTCGAATCACAATAAACCCTTTATAACCACATTTCATCACCAACTTTCTTGGTGGAAAAAGATATACGTATTGCATGGGGTTTAAAATATTTAACTTCTTCCAAATATAATAAAAAGCATCCACACTTTGGCTCAGTTTCCCGTCCTCATCAACAATATGAAAACAACGTACTCATTTCAATCGCCAAGTTAATTACAATACGTTATTTCTTGTACATTATTTGAGCTTTGAGGATTTAAAGAGATAGGTAAAATTAACTTACCATTCTCTTCATAAATATGATTCACAAACCGTCCTTGAAATTGAAGTGATTGAGAATATAAACGCTGAAAAATAAACTTATTTTTTTTAAGCTTTAAAACCATATTCACTGAAACATCCGGAATTGCATATTCTCCCGAACATTGAGAGATAATATTTACATCTCTAAAAACGAAAGTATTACGTTTTCGATTATCAATTGTCTTTCCAACAAGGTAACTTATTTTCATTCCTTTAATATTAGAAATTAATACCTCTTGAAAATAATCAAAGCCTCTTAATTCAAATGGAACTGGCAGAATTCGCGCGTATTTGAGTTCCCCTTCTGAAAAGAGATCAAAGCTTTTTACATCAAAAAAAATCCCCATAAAATATAGATAGTCGTAACCAATAGTTTTCAATAAATGAGATTTGAGTTTAATGTCTTGAATTGCTTCAAATGAATTTGAAGAAATTAATGCATTCAAATATCTTGTATATATAGTACTCTTTTTCTTTAATAAAAATATATAGTCTAAATTAATAAGATAATTTGAAATGGCACCAGCTTTTGAGATGACATCTAATCTATCCCATAATTCCTTATCAACAAAAACCCCCTTACCATTCTGATAAGGATTCAATGCCTTAAGTAGTGTTTTAACTTTACAGTTGTTAGGGAGAGAAAACCCAAAATCATCATGCTGTGGACCGAAATTAATATTTTTTACAAATTTTACTTCATTTGAAAAATGACTTTTCCATTTCTTGAAAAGTTGTCCTCTTGGCTTTGAAAACAAAAGAGAGCGATTTATAAATTCATCGACTAATTCTTCGACTGTCTCTCCAGTCATATTATATTTATAACTGGGGTCGAGATCATATAGTTCATAGTAATCAACAAGCTTAATATCACTTTGGCAGTCCATGACAAATACTGAGAAAGATGCATCTATTATATGATCTTCAAGAGGGTCAGAACTAGCAAACACGCTAAAACTTATCAAAAACAAAAAGATTATCACAAGAGATCCCCTGAATTAAAAAAGCTTGGAAACAAAGAAATATTAAGCGTCATGACTTCATCATGATTTATTTCACTTATACCTACCCTAAAATTATCAATGAATTCTTCTACTCTCTTTTCCAATATTTTATAATCAGATTTCTTGATAGAAAAAGTCATTGATTCATTTTTTCTTACCTTATTGTTAAGAACTTCAAGGGAATGTATTGATTCGTTTAGTTTGTAAATATGGTGATTTCTAATTTCTTTAGATGAAACGGAATTTCCAAAAGCAATATTATGCTTTTTCCGATACACACGCCCTTCAATAACACCAATAAGATCATGCTCTAAAAGTTCTAATATAACATCATTAAAGTGGCTTTTATCTATACCTTTTATTGTACAAATAAGTCTTAACCTATCTAGGTTTGACTCTAGCTCTAATAGAGTCCATATCAGATCCCAGTCTTTCATACTTATGAGAGAGTACTTTTCCTTACTTAGGTATGTATGGTCCTGGTTATGATTAAATTTTTTAATATAAGAAGTTGATATTTCTTTTTGAGTTTTTGATTTTGAATGTTTTGATAATACTAGGTGGTACAAATACTCTTTTTCTAATTTATTTAATTCAATATTCTCTGCAATGGCCTTCGCCCTTTTGACAGAAATTCCTTCTTTTCTTTTTAAAATTTGACTGATTCGTGGAGGAGAAAGATCTAAGTCTTTAGCAAAATCTCTTTGAGTATAATTCATATTTTTTCTTTTAATATCTAAAAATAAATCTTCAAAGAAATAGACATAATCATCAAATGCGTAAATATTTACATCATGCTCAATCATGGTTTAATTCTCGGGACACTCATAAAAATACTGATTCTTTAAATTTTCACAGAGTCTTTTGTAAATAGATCTCTCTCTTTCAGGTGAGAGATCTACATTATTAACACCTAGTATCTTGTCATAAAATCGTTCATTTAATACTTGTAAAGAACTTTTAGAAAATTCATCTGAAAGTAAAGACGATAGAAGTTCTCGCGTATTCTTGGAGTCATTTGCATTTCGATTTAGCGCTATCAAATAAAGTAGCTCATGATCAATAAGTGCTTCTTGAGTAAAAAAGCCTGAAATATTCCATAGGTCTTCATTGATAAAGAA
>CAYFHZ010000079.1:0-9498 GCA_964342535.1 uncultured Bacteriovoracaceae bacterium
TAATACTTTGACAGCTCTCTCCATTTAACTCATCAATTCGATATAATTTAGTACCAGAAGTCGCAAAAGCACCTTTGGCCTTCACAGGTGCAATCATCATTCGAGAATTTGCATCATGAGGAAGCTTACAAGCTAGTTCAAAACTTGATCCTCTATCCTTACTAATAAAAATATTTCCATCAAAATCTCTAGCAAAAATATAAGGTATACCACTATCCCATTTAGAAACTTCCACATCAAACCAGTTCGCTGAAAAACCTGCAATATTAAACTTAGCTGAGCTAATTTTTACATCTGCTTTAGTCCAAGTATAACTAGTGGCCTTAGATAGAAGTTGATCATAATGGTTAGTACTATCAATACCTCTAACACAAAGATTAATCGATCCATCAGCTAATCCGCTGATATCATCAGTAATAAGTGTTCCGATTGGTATTTGACTTGAATATCCAGTTGAGTCACCACAATCTTGAGGCGCAACTCCTACTTTATATTGATAATGTGAGATATCTGTTCCACCCACACTAATATTTAAAGTGGTTTCATTAGAAATTTTATCAGGAAGACCAGATAAAGTCGCAAGTCTAGTTTCTTTAGAATAAGCAAAAGTCGCACTTTGTCCAAAAACCGGATCATTAACTCCATCGCTAAGTCCCACACAAACTTTATAATCACCGGCTTCATCAAATTTTTCTGAATTCGTCTTAGGAGAACTTGTCGTATAGTTTAAAGTGGCATCACAAGTCACTGCATCCCCTACAAGTGCATAATAAGCAGTCGTGTAATTACTTGCTGATAAATTACCAACGAGATCAGAACTTGCTTCAATATGATCAGCATAAGAAACACCATCAGTCGCATCGTTTACCAGATCAATACTTGTAAAACTAGGAGATGTTGCTAAATATGTTACAGTCGTAGACGTATTATAAGTTGTTGTTGAGCCATCATTTAGAGCAGCACAAATTTGATAACTTCCACTTCCGTAAGCAGTGAGATCTGTATCTAATGGCGGAGATGAACTAAACCCAGTCGTCGTACCAGAACAATCTCCTCCATCCGTTATAATGGCATATTGAATACTCACCCAGTTTCCAGGATAATCGATTTCAGCAATTGTGGCCCCTGATACTTCAGAGGAGTTAATAATATTATCAGCTGCAGTTGCAAGAAGTTTAACAGGAGTAAAGCTATATTTCATTGCTGGTCTAATTCCACTTTCACAGTTAAAAAGAATTTCTGAATTAGTCATAGCTACAGTTGATAAAGTACAAGACAAATTATATGTCGTACTAAAATTTATAATATTCCATGAGCTACCACCATCTAAAGACCATGCAAGCTCATCTCCCTCATGACAGCCCATGACCATCATATGAGGTAAATTAGGTTTAATATAAAGTAATCTTTCATCACAAGAAATCATACCTGGTGAACTTGTTCCTTGAACTGTAAAAGTCTTAGCATCATCTTCAGATTTACTTAGTACACCATTTTTTGATACAACAAAGTGATTAACAGAAAGTCCATTATCTTTTACTTCTAAACCTAAACCTGCCGGAGTACCTGAGACACGACTGTCTAACAAAGTATAAAGAACAGCTGTATCAGTTACTTTAGATGAAAACAATTGGTTTTGCCAATCAATAACAAGGTATGTACTAGGGTGCTCTTTTAAAGAGTATCCTACAGAAGAATTACTAGTAATCGTTCTAGGTGATCCCCATTCTTTAAATAAAGTTGATGCAGTATTAAATGTACTTGTAAATGAGTTTGCCGTTTCATAGAAGATTGGAACCGAGGCATCTAAATATGCATAGTAATTTGGATTTTTAGCATTCAATATAATTGTATTTTCTGATGTATTACTATCTACTTCATAGCCTGTATAAGAAGAAAATCCATCCGTTGTTGAGTAGCCTCGTGCACGACCATTATCATAATAAACTGTAGCAAAATTTCTATTGAGAGGAGAAGAAATAACTCTTTCTTCATTCTCTTTAGTCGTATCATGCCATTGATCAAAGATCATAGTCCAAGAGCTATTAAGATCACTGGTTGCAAAGAGTGTTTGACTTTTAGTAACACCATAAATTTGACCACCATGAGTAGCATCAAGACCTAAAAGCTGCATACGATCACCTGGCCAAAACTGTTCAGTAAAGTTTGATCCCCCGTCAGTAGAAATAAATAAGCGTTTTTCACCTACAAGTGCGGTAATCGTATTTCCTGCGACAGAGACAAAATCTAAGTTCACATCACTAGACTGGATTCCACTAAATGTATAAAGAGAAGAAAAACTGATTGGATTCATGCTTGATGATTTTTGTAAAATCGTGTCTGATCCCGAATGGACTAGCTTATAACCAGCTCCATCATTAGCAACTGTCCAGTTCACAGTACCAGTTATCAAAGATGTATCATATGCCCAAGTTGCGCCTGCATCCGTTGAAAGATAACCACTAGTAGAATAGACTCGCCCAGAAATGGCAGGATCAAAATAAATACCAACGCTATCAGTGAAACCTGTTGATTGGATAAAACTCCAACTCTGTCCTCCATCATCAGTTCTATAAAGACCTCGTGTTCCAGAACCAGAGTTATTTCCACGAGATGATACGAGGATAATTTTTTCATTATGTGGATTAATAGCAAGTGTTCCATGCTGTCCTGCCTGTGGAATATGGCCTATATAATCCCAACTTACCATTTCATCACTTGATCTTCTTAGAACGAGTTGATCATATTGATTTTCTACCGCAAATCCATGACCTGCTTGATTATAAGCAAAAGGAGAATGTATATAATTACTATATGTTTTTTCTCTAAAATCACCTGCTTGATTAGAACAAGTACCGCCATCATTATTAAAAATACGCCAAAGTACATATACATAAGTCGTACCTGATGTATAACTATGAGTTATCACCGCACCATTATCAATACCTGGTGAAACTCTAAGGGCCATATCAGTTCTATACTCTGTGACTTTACATTGTAAGTTCCAATTTGCACCTTTATCTGAAGATTTCCAGACTTCACCAATTTGATTTAAAGCAAAGATAATATTTTCATTATTTGGATGTACTTTAACTTGTTTCCATCCATTGTATTTTTGTTCACTAGCTATGCTTGACATATCTATTGGGTATATATCTTTAGAAGTAGAGTATATCCATTCATGTAAAGTAGGATATCTACCCGACTGAACATAACCTGAAGAATCTATTCCTTTTACACATAATTTCAATCGATCTCCATTAGAGAATCCACTTAAATCTTCTGTTATAGGTGTTGCTACTGAAATGGAACTTGAGTACCCATCATCATCACTACAATTATAATCTGCATCTGCAGAGTTGTTGACCTTGTAGACATAGTTAACAACTCCAGTTCCACTTACAGTCACATTTAAAGCTGAATCAGTTGAAATAAATGCAACAGGAACTCCAGAGATAACGGCTTCAGGTATATTTTTGACAAAAGTAATTGTAGCTGAAGATCCATATACAGGTGTAACACCACCTCTTGTTGAGAGTTCCACACAAACTTTATAAGAACCAGCATCATGAAAATCGGAGCTATTCGATTTAGGGATACTAAAACTATAATCAAGTGTTCCATCACAAGTTGTAGATGAATCAACTAATGAGTACTTAACATAATCATGCTCACTAGAAACAAGATTACCAACTAAGTAATTATCATAACGATACTCTACAAGATTAATTTCACCATCCGCTGCATCGTTAATAAGATCAATACTGATGAAACTTGGAGTGCTATTATCGTAAAAGATAGTAGTGGTTGTTATATAACTTACATTCGACGCTAAATCTGTTTGTTCTATACAAATTCTATAGTCTCCACGAGTGGTAAATCCGATATCAGATGCAGTTGGCACATTAGAAGAAAAAGTAAGCGCTCCATCACATGTAGTACCATCTGGAATGACAGCATATTTAATATCTGAATAGTTCCCTGGAAAATAATGACTCACAAGATCATCCGTGGAAGATGTTTCTGAACTGGTTAGAACTGAATCAGCAATATCATTTTGAAGTTTTAAAAATGCATAATTAAATATAAAAGAATCATCATCACGACAACCGATAAAGATTCTAGAAGAAGAAACTCCTATTCCTGTAATCTTACAATCTAAGTCATAATCTGTCAGAAGGTCAGTTTCATCCCAAGTATTACCGCTATCTAAGGATACACCAATCGTATTTCCTAATACACAAGATGTAACGACAAGGTTTCTATCTTGAGGGTGGTGATATAAAAATCTTTTATTACAACTTTTGAGCGGGGAACCAGTTGCCCCCTCATCAGAAAAACTAGTACCGTAATCACTAGAGACTTGCATTCTTCCAGTTCTGTCTATTACTCGTAAATAAAATTGTCCTTTATCTCCTGTATAAATATCAAGACCAGCAAGAGACGTTAGGCTTGAATTAGCTGTAATATTTGATCTTGTTCCATCCTCAATTGCGTATTGATAGAGAGTTCCCGTGCTTACATTATCCAAAATCCAAACATATTGATCATTGTGAGGATGAATATAACTTTCTGGCATAGGATCAGAATAACCATACCCACTCATTCCTTTAATAAGCGAATCATATCCAAAAGAAAATGTTTTATAGAATCTAAAGTCATAATCTGTATCTGTTGGGTCCCCTGATACATAAAATGTATTCTCATCATGTACTGAAGTTGAAACAACCACTTTATTTGCATCAGTATTGATATCATCACGACCTAAAAGTGAGTTCATTCCGTTAATAGAATAAGTAAAATTTGCACAATTAATATTTGCAAAATTATCAGGCCATAAAAGAATTTTACTTGGATTAATTTGATTCACTTGAATTCGAGGAGAAACTCCTAAACAATGATAATAATCCCCTGTTTTATATTCCCATGTTTCTCCATTATCAGTTGTTTTTACAACTCGCCAGTCCTTAGTTGCCCCGTAGATATGGTCATCTCCTGCCCCTGCGATAGTCATGAGCTTAAGTTCCTCAGGAGCAAACTTTTCAGTAAACGTAGAGCCTCCATCTTTAGAGATCCACATACGGTCTAAAATATTTACGACAATAGTAGGCTCTGCGGTATTGCTCGAATTTCCCGACACGGATAAAGACCTTGAACTATTATAAGTTCCTGCCGTAGTTGCAAATGAATATACAGTACTCCAAGAAAATGTACCTGGTGTCGTTATATCTGTTGCCACTTCCAGTAAAGTCACTGAACCAGACTCTCTCAAGCGATATCCGTATCCCGTTTGATAGTCAAAGGCAAACCTTTGTGGTGCCTCACTGTCATAACCTGTTCCACTGTCAGTATCCGTGAATGTTTGCCCACCATTAATTGAAAGCTTCTTGAAAGGGTAAGACATAATATAAACAATACTCTCATCTAAAGGATGCCAGTAAATGGGATATTGAACAGGCCAGCCAGTATCAAGGGATGATATATAGTCCCATGTAGCTCCTCCATCTTCTGTTAAGTAAAAACCTGCTGTTGTATCACTTGTTCCTGAATACTTACTATACATTACTTTACTAGGGTTATGAGGGTTTACTGAGCTTTCATGTCTGTCACTACCATTTGAGGCCAATGGCATCGTTAAGTATTCATACCATGAACTTCCTTGGTCAAAACTTCTATAGATTTTTTTTGGACTTCCAAAACTTGCAGTTGCTGCATAGATATCACCAGTATTTGTAATAGAAACCGAGTTATTTCCATAATGAGTTTCAGCTATGGTGAAGCTACCATTTGCAGTTATATTCTCACAACTTCCACCTAGTTTATTAGAGATTTTATACATTTTCCCGTCTTGAATAACATAGGCGGTTCTATCAGGACCTTGGGATACTTCAAGATTTGTATCGTATATTTGTGGTACATTACAATAATTCTCCCAAGTATCACCGTAATCATCTGATTTATAAATGACACCTAATAAATTTCTTGCATAGATTATATTAGGGTTATCAGGATCTATTTCTGCATCTTGCCAGTTAGGAAGATTCGTTACTCCTGTAAAGTCGATTCGAGCAAATGATTTATCATCCTTTGACCAAATATATTCAAAAGCTTGATCATAGGGAGTAACAGTACCATCTGAGGTCACACCAACAATACAAAGTCGAATTTCAGACCCAAGAGCATAAGGAATAAGATCATCAGTTATTTTAACTGAAACATCTATATTTGAAGAATATCCAGTTGAGTCATCACAAGTATCATTAGCAGCTCCTACTTGTGTTACTTTGTATTGATACTCAGCGACTGATGGACCTGATACAGTTGCATTCATGACTAAATCTGGTGATACTCTCGAGGGAAGCCCAGTAACATCAAGTTCAGCAAGTCTCCCATCAACAACAATATCTCTTCTTCCTGATAGTGAATTTGCAAGATCCGTTGCCGGAAGTGGAAGTGGATAATTTGCTAGAGTATTTCCTGATAAATCTTCAAAAGTCGATCCCGCCAAATCCAAATAAGTAACTGAACTATGAACTGCTAGATCAGAAGACTGATCATCCTCTTGAACGGTATAATTAAAGTATACTTCTGTTTGATCTCCACTAATACCAGCATAATTAGCTGATCTATCAACTGCTCCCGTTTCTAAAAAGATCCTAGGCACCCCTGCATCAACATTTATATTAACAGCTTCATTAAACTTTACAGTGATATTAATATCACTTTCAATATAATATGTTCCATCAGGTGTTGATGAATCAACATATGTAATTAGTGGTGGTATCGCATCTACAAATGTCACTGCAAATTCTAGTGTATCAGCGACATTATCTGTACTATTTACATCATCAAAATCAATGGCCACATTACAGGTTCCAAAGTACATATCATTTGGATAAAGAGTTAAAACACCTGTGGCCGTATCTAAAGTATAAGTTGTCATATTCCCAGCACAGTCATCACTTGAAGCGGTACCTAAACTAAAAGTACCATGAGTCTCATCAGTTGATGTTACATCAATCGTGCTATCTGTGTTTTTGGCTGAAGCGGCATACTCCGTTGGTACAGCATCGAAACGTTGATTAATATTAATTGGTGTTGTTACGCTAAGAATCGGTTTAACATTAATAACTGAAAAATTTGCTGTTAATGTTGAAGAGACGAGACTATCTTGATCCCCTGTGGCCTTTATTGTAAACGTACATGTTCCCACTTGATCATCATGAGCTGTTCCACTCATCACCCCTGTCGCCGGAACAACACTTGATATAAAGGCACATGTATTATTATCAATACTCCATGTATGTGTATCCCCTGTATCAACATCTGTAATAATTGGAGTACAGGTATATGTCACATCCTCATCCACATCTGTATCACAGGCCGCCGGTAAAGAGACCACAGCATTATCAGGAATCGGATTCATCGTTACAACAAATTCTTTCGTTCCAATATTATTACTTGAATGTCCATCATCAAATTGCACTTTAATATTACAAGCTTGATCATAATCTGCTGTTGGAGTATAAGTTATAGCACCTGTACTTGAGTCAATCGCTGTTGTTCCATGAGTGCTACAATCATTACTACTCGCGCTGACTAAAGAGTATGTTCCATAATCTTCATCAGTCGAACTGACATCCCCATCTGCTCTAATTTCTGTGGCCGCTGAATCTTCATCTAAAGTAGTATCAGCAATGGTTATAACTGGAGTGACGTTATTTACTGTCACGGTAAAAGACTTTGTAACTGTGTCCGTTCCATCATCAGCTTTTAAAACCAAATCACAACTTCCTACATCAGTTTGAATAGGTGTTCCTGTCACGTTTCCGTTACCTGAATCAATGGCCGCCCATGAACAGGTATTACTTGAATCTAATGACCACGTAATCGTATCATTTTCAACATCTGTTATAGCTCCAGTACAAGTATAGGCCACAAGCTCATTAACAGAAGTGGCACATACACTATCAATGACAGGGACATCATTAACACCAATAACAATAATCGTTGATTCTTTATAAACTGTATTGTCTACCGGGTTTTGATCATCAAAAACAACTCTTACAATACACGATCCAAAATAGTTTGCACTCGGAGTAAAGTTTACTGCTCCCGTCGAGCTATCAATACTAACCGTTCCGTTATCTGAACATTTAGGTTCTGTCGCATTTGCATTATCAAGAGAGTAAACCCCATATCCTTCTTCATTTGAAGTAACATCTGCAGCCAAAAGAACTGTGGTATCAGGATCATCTTCAGTAATAGATTGAACTGTTGTAAGATCATTTAAAGTTGGAACAACATTTAACACGGTAATATTTTCTGAATAAATATTGGAATCAACTGTCCCATCATTTGACTTCACAGCTAGCACACAAGAACCTACTTGATCATCATTTGCAGTCCCCGTAATCTCCCCAGTTGCAGAGTTAACACTCATCCATGCACAAGTATGACTTGCATCTAATGACCATGTTTGGGTATCCGTAAGTTCAGGGTCAGAAAGTACTAGCGTATTACAATTATAGACCACATCGTGATCAATACTCGTAGTAGCACAAGAGTTTGATAGAACAGGAGCATCATTGATCGCCGTAACTGTAACTTGAAACTCATCAATAACTGTATTATCAACACTATTTTCATCATCAAATAGAACCCGTACATTACAAACACCATTATAATTTAAATCGGGATTAAAACTTACTTCACCGCTTGTTTCATTAATACTAAGGCTTCCATTCTCTGAACATTTAGGAGCTGTCGCTCCGGCATTATCAAGTAAGTAAACTCCATAACCTTCATCACTGGATTGAATATCAGTATCGGCCTTTACCACTGAAAGACCAGCGTCTTCACCTATCACTGAATCCGTAAGGCTTAAATTAGGTGCAACATTAGTTACAGTTAGATTAGTAAGAAAGATTTCAATATCTCCATCGAGACGTTTATAGAGATAAAATTTACAAGTTCCAATATGACTATCTGTTGGCCTACCAATAATCTCCTTTGCACCATTAATCGCAATAAATGGACATGTACTTTCACTCCCAATACTCCATGATTTTTCATCGGTTCTCAAAGAAGCACCAAAGATAAGGGGACAGGTACTAGCAAGAGCATCATTGATTGCTGTCTCTCCTTGGGCAATTGTTAATGAACAAGTAAGGTCACTGGTTTGAGCAAGAATCGCTCTTCCTGTGGAGGAAGTTGGAGATACACTGTCCTCTCCTCCACAACCGGAAAAAGTAAGTAGTAAGGTGAATAGCATAGACAGAATTAAACGTTCCACAATTGTCCTTTACTGTTAATATTTTAATTATAAATCAATCAATCCCCTTATTTGAAAGAGCTATTAAAATATTAAAGATTTTCTTTAAAGATTAAACATTTCATGCACTTATGGGTCAAGTATGTCTAATCTTTGTCCGGATGTTATGAGATATATTTAATAACTTACAAAATAGGCAAGAAAAGGTGGCAAAAACCAGCAAG
>CAYFHZ010000080.1:0-9460 GCA_964342535.1 uncultured Bacteriovoracaceae bacterium
TAAAACTAAAAGGTGTTAATATTATTGGAATGAAAAGAAGAGGCTATGCTAAAGATGAAATTTCTGAAGTTGTAGATTTCTACAGAATGATGGAAGCTTCTGCCTTATCTCCGCGTTCATTTGTTAATCATCCAGAAAATATTGAAGAGTATGGTAATAATACTCTTGTTAAAGAAATTATAGAATTCATTAAAGTAAGTGAAATTGGCTTACCTGCATTTATGTCATAGGTGATTTATGAAAAAAGTAAAAGTAGCAGTTGTAGGATATGGACATTTAGGAAGGTGGCATGCACAGAAAGCTGAGAATCTAGAGAGTGCTGAGCTTGTTGCCATTGTAGAAGCATTTCCAGAAAACCAAAGTAAAGCAAAAGAAGCACATCCAAATACGAAAATCGTATCTGATATTAGCGAAATCGTAAATGATATTGATGCAGCTGTTATTGTTACTCCTACATCGACTCATTTTAAACTAGCACAGGACTTACTTAAAAGTGGAAAGCATGTTTTTTGTGAAAAACCATTATGTTCAACTTATGAGGAAACAATTCGTTTAAAAGACTCTTTACAGGATCAAGTACTACAAGTGGGACATAGTGAAAGATGTCATGAAGCTTGGGAAATATTACAAGATGAAATAGCCAAAATTAATTCGAGAAAAATGATAAAGTTAACACGGTATGCACCTTTTAAAGGGAGAGCTACCGATGTTGATGTTGTACAAGACTTAATGATCCATGACATTGACTTAATGCTTTATCTATTTAAATCAAAGCCTATAAGAGTATCATCTTTAGGACATAAAATTAGAACTCAAAATTTTGATCATGTAACATCTCATTTCTACCTTGAAAATGGAGATGAAGTAATTATTACTTCAGGAAGAAATCATGTTCAAGAAGTGCGTGCTCTTGAAGTGATGTCAAATAGCGGATGTCTTTACGTTGATTTATTTGCAAATAAAATTTTCCGCGGAACAAATTCTCAGTTCGAGGATGGTTCATTTGTAAAGGAACAGGATTACACTAAAAGAGATCACCTTTTAATAGAGCATGAAAGTTTTTACTCTGCGATTTTAGACAAATCTAAGCCTATGGTTACATATGAAGATGGTGTAAATGCTGTTTATTTTGTTTCAAAAGTTATCGAAAGTCTTAATAGTGGAAAAACAATAGAACTATAAAGGTATCAATGAGAGAAAGTTGTCTTATTATTGCAGGAGAAAAGTCAGGTGAAGATCATACGATGACCTTTTTTCCAAAACTTAAGGCCACTACACCCAATTGTGATTTTTATGGAGTCGGAGGAAATCGCCTAGAAAGTGAAGGTATGGAGCTTTTGTATCACTTGAAAGATTTTTCAGGAATCGGTATTTCTGAAATTTTAGGAAAGATACCTTTTTACTTCAGAGCACTCGACCATATTGTTGATGAGGTTAAAAAAAGAGGAACTAAAACTGCAATTCTTGTGGACTTTCAAGGTTTTAATTTAAAGCTTGCAAAAAAATTAAAACAAATGAATGTTGAAGTTCTTTATTATGTTGCACCTCAAGCATGGGTTTGGAAGCCATGGCGAGCAAAAGTTTTAGAAAAAAGTGTGAATACTTTATTTACGATTTTACCTTTTGAAAAAGAGTGGTTTCAAAAAAGAGGAGTTTCTAAAGTGAAGGGGGTTGTACACCCTCTTATGTTAGAATACTCAAAACCTCTCGATAATATTAGACAAAAAGATTGGAATGATTTTCAAAAACGCTCATTAAGAGTCTTAATTCTTCCAGGCTCAAGAAGGGTAGAAGTTCAGTCACTATACTCTACATTCTTAGCTTCAGCTAAAAAATTACAAGAAGACGGCATCGAAATAGAGTTAGGCGTTGTGAAAGCTGATTCAGTTGCCCCTGAGTTTTTTGAACAATCTGTCACACTAAGTAAAACTTGGAGCTCAGAGGAAATTGTCTCTGCGATGGATTGGGCTGACTTGTGTATGGCCGCGAGTGGAACAGTAACTCTTGCTACCGGTCTTTTTGCTTTACCAACCGTCGTTTGCTATAAAGTTTCACTTTTCACCCAACTCCTTTTAAAATTGTTCATGACTTATAAAGGACCAATTAGTCTTACAAATATCATTTTAGAAAAAATGGTATTTCCAGAATTTATTCAAAAACAAGTTAATATATTAAATATTGTAACTGAACTTAAGAAATGGATTGAAAATAAAGATTATTATAATCAAACAATATCTGAACTTTTACAAACTAAAAATAAGCTTACGGGAGATAATTTTTCTGTCCCTGAATATATGGCCAAGGTAATTTCTCATGCTGAAGAAAGATAGGTTAAAAAATTATGCATTACAGCCTATCTCTTCTTTATGGGAGGGAGTTTACCGAGTCAGAAGATCCTTTTATGAATATGGAATCTTAAAAAAAGAATATTTTAAAGTTCCAATTGTATCTATCGGAAACGTTACTTTTGGAGGAACAGGAAAGACTCCACTTACTGTTTGGCTTATTAATAAACTTGAAGGATATGGACTCGACGTCGCGATTCTAACGAGAGGATATAAAGGAAACCTTGAGCATAAATCCGGAATTATAAAAGGTGGTCAACGTTTTTTATCAAATCCCCATGAATACGGAGATGAGCCTTTGCTTATTTCAAAATGTATGAAACGAGGAGCTGTTATCGTTGGAAAACGAAGAGCACAGAATTTAAAAAAATATTTTGACGATGTTCAGCCAGATGTTGTTTTACTTGATGATGGATTTCAACATATTCAACTTTATAGATCATTTAATCTTGTACTTTTTGATGCGCTATTGCCAATAGAGCGATATAAAACAATGCCACTTGGTTACTTAAGAGAGGGACTTACTTCACTTAAAGACGCAGATGCTATATTGATTAGTAGGGCAGATCAAGCATCTGAAAGGCAAATTGAAAATTTACTTAAGTTACTTAGAAAATACCACCGTAGGGATATTCCTATAGGTAAGTTTAAGTATGAGCCAACAGAAATTGTAAATTCATTCGATGAAAAAGTGATGGATTTATCTGAGTTGAAAGGAAAAAAAGTGATAGCTTTAACAGCGATCGCATCTCCTGAGTCTTTCTATCGACTTCTTGAGAGTTTTGAAGCTGAAATAGTTGATAAACTTACTTTTTCTGATCATTATTTTTTTAATCATGAAGATATCAATCATATACTTTTAAAATGTATTCAGCACAATGCCATTGTTGTAACTAGTGAAAAAGATATGGTTAAATTAAGAAAAGTTACCAAGGATTCTCGTATAGTATCAATAAATATTGGTATTAAATTTTTATCAGGAGAAAAAGAAATCCTGTCACCTATTAGAAGAATACTCAATCTTGATTATAACTAATTTACTTATACAATAAAGAAGTACATATTTAAAAGGACACTCAGTGAAAACCACACTATTCGCTCTCTTGACTATTCTTTTTGTTAGCTGCTCAACGACATTAAAACAGTTTTTTAGTGGTGATGATGATATTAATCAACGAAATGAAAAATTAATGCAAGAGGATTTTGAGGTTGAAGAAACGGTTTTAGAGAAATTTAAAGAAGGGGATGCCCCTGAGAAAGGTTTAGTTCAGAAAGAAAAACCAAAAAAGGTTGAACCTGAAAAAGTTAGTCCTACTAAAGAAAAGAGAAATGCAGATAGACCTAAATTTGTCGCTGTTAAAAAAAGACATAAAGAAAATAAATCCATCCAAAAAAAGACTATACCCAAAGAAATATATCCCATTGATTATCCTAATGATCTAAAAGTGCTTGATAAAACAAGTTTAAAATATTGGAATCAATTAAAAGCAGAGATTATTCCTAATGAAAAAACAGTTATGGATATTAGTTATATGGGAATATCAACTGGTAAGATAACAATTTCGACACTAGAAGATACTATGATTGGGGGACAATCTGTTTATCATGTCAATGCACGTATAAAAACAGCAGATTTTTATTCATATCTGTACGAGCTTGATGACTTTTGTGACTCTTTTATAACGAAAGAAAAGTTTTTGCCAATTAAGTTTAGTCTTATTCAAAGGGAGAGTGCACAAAATATTGATGACCTTCAATTGTTTGACCTAGATGGCCTTAAAACATATTCTCTTTATAAACGAGTAACTGATGAAAAAACAAAGAAAACAAAAAAAGAGGAGTTTATACCTCATTATTTTCAAGATCCACTTTCAATTGTTTTTTTTATAAGAAGTCTTCCGTTGAATAAGAAAAATCAAAAATATACGATTCCAATTGTGAACCAAGGTAAGGTTGAAATCTTAACAGCGACTGTTCAGGAAACAGAAACTATAAATACTCAAATAGGAAAAAAACTTGCGCGAAAAGTAAGTATCTTTACTAGAGCAAAAGGTAAAACGATTTCCGGAGGAAATATGACTTTCTGGTTTTCAGAAGATGAAAAAAAAATATTTTTAAAATTTAAGGCCAAGATTAAAATTGGTTCCATTAGTGGTGAAATCGTAAGTCACGATATGTAATATGGAAGAAAAAATAATTTTACAAGATTTTACAGTTCTCTTGGTTTGCCCTAGCGTGAAATGGTCTACAATTGAAAGAAGAGTTATTTTTGATAGTACTTTTTTACGAAACTCTGGTTGTAACCCAGTTATTCTTTGTCAAAAAGGTTCTCAAATTGATCTTGTGGCCGAGTCTGAGGATATTCCTAGATATTATATTAATGCGAAAAAAATAAATTTTTTTTTAGGAATTAGATACTTTTTTGATTTAAAAAAAATATTTAACGAGAAAAGGTTTGATCTCGTTCATTGCTATTCGTTAACGAGTACTTGGATGGCAGCTTTTTTATTAAAGTCTGATAATCACGTACCATTAATGTATACACTAAATCATCATATCAAATCGATCTATCAAAACTTTCTTGCTAGATGGTTACTTGCAAGAATAGATCGAATTTTGACTCTTTCAGAAGAGACTAAAGAATTTGCAGAAGAAACATTTCCAATGGCGAATAAGAAAATCTCAAACCTTGGTACAGGATTAGAGTTGCGAGTTCAAAGAATTGAAAAAAAAGAAGTAAACGTTTTAGGTTGTGTTATTAACGATTTAAATGAGCTCAAAAGATTAAGGTATATATTAAAAATTTTTCGTGTTCTAAAAATTAAACCTAATAGCTTAGTAGATAATTTACGTTTATATATCTTTCTTGGCCCAAGAATATACCAAAAAGAGCAGGCCAAGAAACTAATGACTGAATTTGATTATGAATTTTATGAAAAGGATATTCTTCTATATAGTTTGGACTCTCAACAAGAAAAGCTTAAAGAAATAGATATTTTGTTAGGCATAGCATTTGATGAGCCACTTAATGATTTTGAAGTTGAAGCAATTCTTCATGGGGTCCCAGTATTATTTCCGAGAACAGCTATGCGTCAAAATATTCTATTTAAGTATAATTTCGTGGGGGAGTCTTATTTTGAAGCTGATATAAGAGAGGCAAGGTTCAAATTGATGAAAATGATTTCACAGTATTCTAAGTATATTCAAGGTCTTAGAGATTTTCATGATGAAATTGTAGAAATCCATGGACTTGATAATTATGCACAATGTTTTCAGTTAGCTTATGAGGAAAGTTTTAAAGAAAAAAATATTTAATGTAGTAGAGTATTTACCCTAATAATTGACATAAGCACATGAAAAGACTATAAATTCACACTCAAACTTTGTTTGAAACTCACTCTTTGATCCATCCTTGATGGTTGATAAGAGGATTTAATAAATTTAAAGGTGGACACATTTATGTCAACAACTGAAATCCCTGCATGGGCACAAGAATTTACTGGAGATTTAGAAGAATCTACAGTTGCAAAACAAGACTCAGAATTTGAGAAACTTCTGAGCGAGACTTCAACTGGAAGTTTTACTGAAGGTGAAGTTTACAAAGGAAAAGTTATCAACGTTACAGATGATTTCGTAATGGTTGATATCGGTTACAAGCAAGAAGGATTAGTTTTCGCTAAAGAATTTAGAAACTATGACGGAAGCTTGAAAGTTAAAGAAGGTGATACGATTGAAGTTTACTTAGAGAAACTTGAATCACACCTAGGAAACCTTGTTTTATCTAAAGATAAAGCAGAGATCCTTCAAGCATGGGATAAAATCTCTGAAGCTTGTGAAAAAGGTGATCCAGTACAAGGTACTGTTATTGCCAAAGTTAAAGGTGGTTTATCTGTTGATATCGGTGTTAAGGCATTCTTACCAGGATCTCAAATTGATATTAGACCTACTAAAAACCTTGATAAATTCATTGGTAAGACAATGGAGTTCAAAGTTATTAAGTTTAACAAAAAACGTGGAAACATCGTTCTTTCTAGAAGAGCTATTTTAGCTGAAGAAAGAGGGAAACTAAGAGATGAAACTCTTGGGCAAATTCAAGAGAATATGATCGTTAAAGGTATTGTTAAAAATATCACTGATTACGGTGCGTTCATTGACCTTGGTGGTGTAGATGGGCTTCTTCACATTACAGATATGTCATGGGGAAGAGTTAAGCATCCATCTAACTTACTTGCAGTTGGTGATGAAATCAATGTTAAGATCTTAAAGTATGACTCTTCTAAAGAAAGAGTTTCACTGGGACTTAAGCAAGTTCAACCAAACCCTTGGGAATCTGCAAAAGATAACTATCTTCCAGGTACAAAAGTTAATGGTGAAGTTGTTTCAGTTAAAGATTACGGAATTTTCGTAGAACTTTCTGATGGTATCGAAGGTCTTGTTCACGTTTCAGAAGTTTCTTGGACAAACCCTAAAGGACCTATCAAAGGAATCAACGTTGGTGATAACCTTGAAGCTCAAGTTCTAGAAGTAGATGTTGAGAATAAGAGAATTTCTCTTGGTCTTAAGCAATTACAAGATAACCCTTGGAACTCTCTATCTGAGAAATATCCTCTAGGGAAAGCAGTTGAAGGTAAAGTTAAAGCAATCGTAGACTTTGGTGTATTCGTAGACCTTGGTGAAGATATTGATGCTTTAATTCACGTTTCTGATGTTTCTTGGACTAAGAAAAACGTTAACCCTGCAAATGAATTTAAAGTTGGTGATACTGTTAAAGCTGCTGTTTTAACTGTTGATGCTGATAACTCTAAATTCTGTCTTGGTATTAAGCAACTTGAAGAAGATCCTTGGAAAAGAATTGAAGAAAGACTTCCTGTTGGTTCAGTTGTTGAAGGTGAAGTTATGAGAGTTACTGATTTCGGTGCTTTCGTAGAGCTTGAAACTGGAATCGAAGGTCTTGTTCATATTTCTGAGCTTTCTGAAGAAAGAGTTGAGAAACCAGAAGACGTTGTAAAAGTTGGTGATAAAGTTAAGGCAAGAGTTATGTCTATAGATAAAGCTGAAAAGAAAATCGCTCTATCTAAAAAGAATGCTGAAAATGCTGATCTTGGGTCATATGCTCAAGATGAAGCAGGATCTACTTCTGCACTAGCTGAGAAACTTAAAGGTTTCAATATTAAAGAATAATAATTATTTTTATTCTTATAGAATGAGGGAAAGCTTAGGCTTTCCCTTTTTTTTAGGGAATCAATAATTGGAATAGGTTATCAATATATTTCATGTATTCTGAGCTCATAAGACCCATTATTTTTTATTACTAAAATTATCGAAGGACTTCATCGACAGTTGAGCAAAGTGGCTCTTGCTTAGGCCACTTATATTTCCTAAGCTTTAAAAAATTGTATTGATCATAAAAATGGTCTCTTGCAAAGTAATCTTAAGGGGGTATGTATATTTATTTCTAATTTTAAAATAAATATATATAATTTAAAAACCTAATTTAACCTTTTAGGGCAGGACCCTAACACCATCTACGGAACAACTTGGTGATAACTTAACTTCACTGCGATTAATAGTTTGAACAATGTTATTTGCTAGAAATAAATATTTTATATTTGTTTGGTCAGCGAATGTACCTGGCATAATTTCTTTGATCTGGTTATCACTAATTCTTAGAATATCTCTAACAGTCATCCCTATAAACATATTTGAACCAAGTTTTGTTAGAAGGTTATGCTCTAAGTCTAGTAAAACAAAGTTGGACTCAAAAAACGAGCCATATTCTATATGTGTAATTTTATTTAAACCCAGGTCGAAATGTTTTGAGTTTTTAAACCCTGCAAATTGTCCATGAGAAATGCGATGTAGGTCATTTCTTCTCAAAGTAAGATTTTCTAAAGTTAACTTAAAATCATTAAAGGCATGCATTGCGATATAGTTTATTTTATTATGGTCTAATCTTAATTTTTTTAGTTTCCTTAATCCGCGTAAACTATCTCTTTGTATTTTAGTTAATTTATTATTTTGCAGCCATAGTGTTTCGAGATTTTTTAATTCCTTGAAAGCTTCATCTTCAATTATATCAATCTTTTGATCTGTTAACTCTAATCGTTTAAGAGAGTCAAGTCCTGTAAACCATCCATGTTTTATATTTTCTAACTCATTTTTTTTTAAAGAAAGAAAGTTCAATTTTGATAGTCCTGTAAATGCATCCCTATCAATATCCATTACTTTCCCATTTTTAATTTCAAGCCTGGTCAGCTCTTTTAGGTGAACAAAACTCATTGCTGGTAATTTAGTAAAAGGATTTAAATCTAAAATTAGAGTTTCTAGTCTCTTGAATGGTGAGAAATTAACCTTGTCGAGCTCACTTATATTAGTATTAACTAAATTTAAATCAGTTACCTTCTCTAAGCCTGAGTAAAGGCTAAAATTAAGAGGTAGGTTTTGATTGCTGCTTAAAATAACTTTTAACCATCTATTACGTGTATTCCTTAAACCTAGAAATGCTTCTATCTCAATCTTTTCAATTCTATTATCTGCTAGATTAATAATTGCTAAAGGTGAGTCATCTAAGCCAGCAAACAAACCATTTTCCAAAACCTGAATCTTGTTACTATTCAGACTAATTTTAGTTACTGACTTTAATCCCGCAAAAGCCTTGGACTCTATTGTATTTATTCGATTTAAACTTAAATTTAGTGACTTCAATGATGAAAGTTCGCTAAATTGATTCGAATTTAAAGAAGTGATAGAGTTGTCATTTAGGTTAAGCTCTTCTAAATACCTTAGACCGGAAAAAGCTTTAGGATGAATCGTTTTTACTTGATTCCCAGCAAGGCTAATGCTCCTTAGATTCATTCCTAAAAAAGCGTTTTCTGGTATGTTATGTATTATTTTGTCTCTGATATCAAGTGATCTCAAACCATTAAAATCTCTAATTGGTACACGATTACAGTGTTGGGCATTCAAAATTTCTACAATCGCATCCCCCAGTTCGGCTTTATCACAAATATCAATAAAACTAGAGTTTGCAAACGTATATGAACTGAACAGTATCAATGCAGAAATGATTAGACTCATTAATATCCCTCCTAGTATTTGTATCGTTACTCTTACCA
>CAYFHZ010000081.1:0-9427 GCA_964342535.1 uncultured Bacteriovoracaceae bacterium
GACCAACTCGTCGTTCATGGAAAGTTGATTTTGTAAATAATTCTATCGCACCAGTAAATAGGTTTTTATAATGATTAAATTGTTATTCTTTGTTTTGATTATTGTTACTAGTTCTCTTAACCTTTTGCAGGCATCAGTTATTTTTCAACATGAAAATAGAATTGTGACCCAAAAAGTTCCTCTTTCTCAATGTTTTGGAATGATGATGGGGCAAAAAGAACTACTTAAGGAAGTCGTTGAACTTTCTTGGGATAAATACTCTACTAAAATTGCTCCTTTTTTAAGATCTCAGTCAGCATTTGATAGAGATATGAGCATAGAGGATATAGAAGCACATAATGAGCAGACACAGATGACTGTTGATTCAGTCGAATTAGCAAATACCTTTGTCGAAATGCTTGAAAAGGATCAGGGGGCAACTGATAAAGTTGATATTTCAGAAGCCTTTCCGGATGCAATCATGATTTTTGCTGGATCTAAAGGATCAGGTGGTGGTTTTTTTAAGGGTGGCTATAATGGAAATTTGGCCATTGTTATGATGCCATATTGTGTTCGCTCCTATGATTTATCTTATAATACCCAACCAACTGAAAATGATACTCCTATCTCAAGTTCTATAGATTTTGAATCTTCAATCGTATTTTATGGTGGAGGTAGTGTTGGAATTGGTGCAGGTGCTGGATTAAAAGGACGTTTTGGAGTAGGTGCTATTTGGTCCCTAGATCAACGTTTTAATAAACCAGAGGAATTTGCAGGATATTATGGTGGGAGATCATGCTCTAAGGATGTTGACCTCTTTAAGTGGAAGCCTCAAAGAACCATAAAATATGGGTTCGTTAAAAGGCTTGAAACGAATTTTTATCCTGATTTTTTCATGTATACCTACGGAATAGAAGTAGGTAAATCTGCTCAAATTGGTTGTAATTGGAATTTTAATGGGATTTTTCCACTTTCAACTGTTAAAGGCTGGTTTGATGGGGCCATTGAAGACGAGTACAATCGACATAGAAGTGAAACTGAAGATCAACAAAGAGAAGCTTTTATAAACCTCATTAATAACTTAAAAGAAAAGCAAGAAGCTGAAGGTTCAGCTGATGAAGAAGAAATCGCAGAAGAAATAGAATAATACTAAAGTGGGATGTTAATTTGAGACATCCCTTTTTTTTGCCTTTTAATACATATCATTTTATAGTTATTTTTTAGGAGATATGTATGTCTATTATTGAGAAAATTCACCATGTTGCTTATAGATGTAAAGATGCAAAATTGACTTCAGATTGGTATAAAGAGCATCTTGATATGGATTTATTAGTATCTATATCTGAAGATAAAGTTCCATCGACGAAAGAACCAGATCCATATATGCATATTTTTCTAGATGCTGGAAATGGAAATGTTCTCGCATTTTTTGAAATAACTGGGGCGCCAGAAATGGGATTTGATCCTAATACACCAAAGTGGGTTCAACATATTGCACTTCAAGTAAAAGATATAGAAACACTAGAAGAGGCTAAAAAATCTCTTGAATCCAAAGGAATAGATGTTTTAGGCATAACAAATCACGGTATTTTTAAAAGTATCTATTTTTTTGATCCTAATGGGCATCGCTTAGAGCTTTGTGCAAATACTTGTACCGAGGAGCAATTAAAAAAATTAAAAGACATGGCCCCAGGGATGCTTGAAGATTGGAGTAAAACCAAAACACCACCTAAAGATGCGGCATGGCTTCACTCTGAGGAATTTAACTCTTAGAAGTTGAGATCATTATTATCTTTTGAGAACTCTCTTAGTTTTACTTTATACGTATTTTCAAATTCACTTTGGTCAATTTCTAAGTGTTGATACATATTTGATTTTTTAATATTTTGAAATACATCAAATGGTAAATATTCTTCAAATGAGCTAAACCCACCATCTAACTCATTACATATACGAGCAAAAACTCGCATATATCCAAATGCTTCTTGTTCTCGATTTATTCCATCCCAAAGGGCGGTAATAATTTCAGCTTTTTGCCCTATATTTATTTTTTCTGATTGACCTATGGCCACACCCATATCGTCCATAAATGGTCCAACAGGAACAAGAAACTCTTTTGACATTCTTAGGGCCTTAGATTTTCTTAAGGACAGATGCCTATGATTTTCTTTTGCTGTGAATGCTTTATTTACTTTACCTGCATGAAAAAGAAGAGGTGAAAACGAATCACTTACTCGGTGACCTAATTTATAGATATGTTTACAAAATGAATCAGTTTCATGTTGGTCCCATGCAACCATAACTCTATCTAAATCTCCCAAATTATGTGCTACGAGAGGGGCCAAGGAAATAAATTTAATACTATCCTGACGTTCATTGAGTAAAGTGAGATAATTTTCTGTATTCTTAATTTCTTGTAAGATAACTTCTTCTATTTTTTCTGAATTTAGGCCAAACTTTTTAGCAGCACAATAAGCTCCTATGGCCACACTTAACCATGTACCTTCATGAGTACTGATATAAAAATCAGATTGATCATCAAAACAACTTCTTTTAGTTACTTCTGAGTAATCCCACTTCCAAGCGGTAATTGTTAGATCAATCATTTTTTGTAAATGTTTTTTTGCTTGAGGATCTAACCATAATTTTTGTCTAATAAGATTATCAACATCTGTTGGTACATAGGTTCCAGCAGTCGTCCAGTGTGCACATAAACAAAGGTAAAAATATTCATAGAGACTAAGGTGTTTTAATTGATTTGAGTTTTTTTTATAAAATATAAGTTTGTAAAGATATTCTCTGTTAGGCCGATTTGTTTCGATCTCATTTTGAAAAAGAAAAGGAGCTGTATTTTCAATATCCTTCATTAATAAATTAGGTGCAATCGAATCAATTTTAAGACCAGATGCTAATTTTTTTTTTGCCATATTATTGTTCTTTGTAAGGCCCTTCTTTTAATAGAGCTTCAATTTTTTTATCAATTATTTTAACTGGTGTGATACTGGGTTGCTTTTGATAAAAGTTTTTTTGTATATAACCTAAGACATAAGCTAGGTCTGTATGTGAGACCTTACGATAAGAAGACATAGATCCATTATATTGCAAATGCCCCCTCTTTATAGGGCCTACCATACCCCTAATACTAATTTCCATTAAAAGATCTTCAGTTTGAGCAAGTGAATGGTTATTAAACTCTGGGGCTTTAACTGAGTTTGGAAAATGACAATTTATACACATCCCCTCGAAAAGTAATTTTCCCTTAGTGTTATCATAGCTATATTCAAGATCTTTAAATTTTTTATAATCTTGGGTTAGCTGATATCTAACTTTTGAAGTATCTTCCTGATAATGGCCTGTCATAATAAAGGCAACTACAAAAGATAGAATAATCATTGCTAAAACAAAGATGGATACATAGATTTTATTTTTCATCTCACACCTATACCAATTTATTATTTACAGGTCAATGCGTTATGGTGTATTTCGTTAATAACTAAAAGGTAATAATATGTATCGTTTTTTAATTTTTACTCTATTCATTGTGAATACACCTCTTTATGCTTGGGGGCCATTAGGACATAGAATAACCGCTAAAATAGCTGAATCATATCTTGATAAGAACACCAAGGTTAAAGTTCAAAAGATTTTAGGTGGGGAAACGATGCCTATGGTTTGTAATCACCCAGACTTTATTAAATCTGACCCAGAAATGAGAAAAAAATACAGTGAATATCATTATCTTTCTTTTGATAAAGGAGAAAGTTTAAAGAATGGTAAAAAACATCAGAAAAAAAATATTTTAAGTGGGATTGAATATTTTACTTCCATTTTACAGAATAAAAAATCGAATAAACAAGATAAAATATTCGCACTTAGTTTTATCATTCACTTAATAGCTGATCTTCATCAACCACTTCATTTGGGTTATATGAGTGACCGAGGTGGAAATTCATATAAAGTTAGTTGGTTCCAAACTGATAGTAATTTGCATGATATATGGGATAGCCGTTTGATTCAAATAAGTGAATTAAGTTTCACTGAATATGCATCTGAACTTTTGATTAAAATGACTGATAAGAATAAAACTGACTGGACAGCTAAGCTTGATATTGAGACATGGGCCAAAGAATCTAGAAATTATGTCGAAAAAGTTTATGATTTTAAAGTCAAAGAGTACTGGGAGTTTCATTATTTTTATAAACATAGAAGCTTCTTAGAGCAAAGACTCATGCAGGGTGGAGTTCGTTTAGCATCCTATTTAAACCAGATTTTAAAATGAATAACCTGTCCCTAAACCAATTCTTAATGAAGATACAGCAGATGGACCAGTAAGAGTATGTTGTTTCACTAAGAATGACATAGTCCAATTTCCATATATTTTTGTGGCCAGGAAAAATAAAAATTTGTTCCCTTGATAAACTTCTGAGCTTTTAGTCTCATCTGAATAACCTGAAGCTCTTGATGAAGAAACAGATTGTGAAAAACTAAGTTTCATTAGTAAGTTAAAGCTACTTGTAAAGCTAAGGACCTTTGAATAACCTAATGTAAAAAAGAAGATTGAATTTTGGTCAAAAATAAGTTCCGATCTATTCTCAACACCTTCTAGGTTAAAAGTATTAAATCTTTCGTAATCAAAGCCTGTAAAGACTGCGTGGTTTGACTCACCAATTTTAAAAGGATGGTCATAGTATAAATTGGTACCAATTTCCATGGGGACAGATTTTGCATCATCAGAAATATTAGATGATGTAGCAACAAGATAAGAAAAATATGTACTCATCGATAGAGAATAATTGTTTTTTTCTGGTCTAAACGTATACATATATCCTAGAGTGACAGGAGAGTTTTGGGAAAACTCTGCTGTTCCTAAGTCTGTATCATCTTGCTTGAACTGACCTTGTGAGGCCATATAGTAAATATTGTGATTTAGAGATGTATTCTCTTTTTTCTTTTTTTGGTTCTTTTTTGCCAGTTTCCTTTTTTCAGCACGTTGCTTTTTCAAAAAAGCCCTAACTTTACTTACTTCTATAAACTTAGGATCAAGGTGAAGTACCACTGTTTGACCGGCCTTCATTCTTCGCCAGTTTTTGATTTTTGCATTTCTTTTATCTTTTAAAGTTAAGCCAACCATTTTTGTACTTTTTCGAATGATGGCATCTTCTTTAGCAAATTTACGATACATTCTTGCAAGACCATCATTTTTTTTGGTAACTAATTTAATTTTAAACATTTTTGTTGGGTTTCTTTTAGATTTTCTAGACTTGCTTTGCGCATAAGATGTATTAATAAGTTGCATTGTAAAAAAGAGACTAAATAGGATTAAGCTGAGTAATTTCATGATTCTCCAATGTTATACTTAAATTTTATTTAAATATTGGAGAATCACAAGAGGAAATAATCCCCCTAATTCTAGGGGGGGAGGTTAAAGTTGTACTTTACCCATCTTTTTTAGTTTGTTGATTATATTTGTAAAGTACTCTGCAGGGTAAGCACCTTTGACAGGTATACCATTTATAAGAAAGCCTGGGGTTCCAGACATTCCAAACTTTTTTGCTTCTGCCATATCTTGATTAATTTTGTCTGTAACTTGTTTTGAGTCGATATCCTTTTGTAGTTTAATCATATCAACTTTTAATTCCTTAGCTATTTTGGTAAGGAACGCTTCTCCATTTTTTAACTTCGATTGGTTTTCAAATACAGAGTCATGAAACTTCATTGCTTTCGAGGGAGATTGAAGTGCAATAGCTTCATAGTACTTTGCAGAGATCATTGCTTGAGGGTGAAAACTTAATGGAAGATGTTTATAGATAAAACGTACCTTACCTTTATATGTTTTAAGTAACTCATTTATAGTGGTATAACCACGTTTACAAAATGGGCACTCGAAATCTGAATATTCAACAATTGTAATAGGTGCATCTTTAGGGCCATGAATAGTGTCCTTATCAGTAATTTCTGGCACAAGTGGGTTATTAAATGCTTCTTCAAGTTCCTGTTGTGCTTTTACTTCAGCATTTTTTTGCATTTCATCTTTAGCAGTTCTAGCTGCTTTATCTAAAGTCATTAAAAACTTTGTAGGGTTCTTTTCAATTACTTTTAGTATAAGCTCAGGGTTTTCTTGGAGTGTGGTTTCGAGTCTTTCTTTGAATTTTTTATCAGTACTACAGCTGGATAAAATAATTGAAACAATAAATAATAAAAATAACCTGATCAAATTCATAAAAGCTCCTTTGCCTTACAGTTAGAGTATCTCTACTCGGCAGTTTTAGAGTCATATAAATGTCAAATCATTGTAAATTAACTATGTTCTGGATTATACCTGTATCCAATTCCTCTCACTGTATCTATGAGATCATTATTTGTTTTTTGGCGAATTTGTAACACATGTGTATCTACAGTTCTCGTCGTAGGATAGTTTTCATAACCCCAAACTTCATCAAGTAATTTTTCTCTGCTAAATACTTGTTTAGGGTGTGTTGCTAACAAGTATAAGAGATCAAATTCCATTTTAGTAAATATTACTTCTTCTTCGTTAAAAAAAACTTTTCTTTCATTAAGATGAAATGTTAAATTTTTATGAGTAAAAATATCTTCAACTAAATCATTTCCAAGTTTGGGTTGTCTCAGTTGCACTCTTATTCTTGCTAATAACTCTCTTGGTTCAAATGGTTTAGTTATATAATCATTAGCTCCACTTTCTAAACCTAAAACTTTATCGATAAGATCTGTTCTTGCAGTAAGCATAATAGTTGGAACTTCATTAGGAACATCTTTTAAGAGGTCAATACCTTGTCCATCAGGAAGCATCCAGTCTAAAAGGACTAAATCATAATCTGATATTTTTTCTTCTCTTGCTTTTGAGAGACTTGGGGCCAATGTAATTAAATAGCCTTCTTGACTAAGAGATTTAAGTAAAGCTGGTCCTAAGCTTGCATCATCTTCAATGAGCAGTATTTTCTTCATGGGGGATTTCCTTTGATTCAGAGATCATATCCTTTGGAAAGGTAATTGTAAAAGTTGTTGGGTCAGTAGACAAACTTAATTTTGCACCCATTTCTTTTATGGTGCGATTAACGATAATAAGCCCAAGTCCGAGCCCTTTACTATTTTTATGTTTTGTCTTAAGTAATTCTTTTAAGTTTAAATACGGAATAATTCCTTGATCTATAATTTGAATGGATAAGTTTTCACTAAAATCTACTCTTATCTCTATAGGTTTCTTGCCATACCTTAATGCATTATCGATGAGATTCATAATACACATTTTTAACCAGTAAGGATCTACAAAAAGTCCTCCGTCCTTAATAATATTTAATTTAAAATCATCATCTTCATATTCAAATAAAATATCACTAATAAAATCTTCTAAGGAAGGAATCTGACATTTATTGAGATTAATGAGTTCTGAACTTTGTGTTTGTAAATAACTTTGGCTTTTTTCAGCTAAATGCTTAAGTCTATATACTTGAGATTCAATCTTGACGAAAGCTTCTTGAGTGTCAGAAGAGAGATGACTTAAATTTTTGTTTAATGAGTTTACCTGAACCATCAATGATGCAATAGGGGTTCTTAGCTCATGAGTCATAATTCGTAATGCATGTTTTTTTCTATCTTCTTCTTCTTTTTTTCTTCTCCATCTTGAGAATAATGATTGTGCAGTAATAAAGAGGATAATCATTGTACCCATAAAGAATAAGATTGTTGATTCTGATAAGTTATGAATATTGATAGGCTTTTTGTGCCAGCACACATTACTTAATTTAAAGATACACCGATTATCATCAGTAGACATACTATACATGGCCCGACTAAAAAATTTTTCAGCGATGGGTCTATCGATAACATAGTATTTTAAATTTCCTGTTTTAATAAAATAAAAGCGATTTGAGAGAAATGTATTTTCTCCTTCAATAATATTTTGAATAATTTCATTTGATTGCGTTAGTAAAAATCTTTGATTTGAACTTGTTGACCAATTAAGTTTTTTAAGTTCAGTTAAAGTCATATACTCAGCATAATTTTCAAGCCAGTTAACTCTTTGATTATGGGTGTTTAGCATTTGAAATTGTAAAAATGCATAGCTATGGCCATTAGAGTAGAGGTATGGGGGAGAGTTAAAAAAACTTTTAGGTAATTTGTTTATTTGGTTACATAGGTATCCAATCCATAATGTTTCTTTATTGATAAAGTCAGAAGCAAGTTGAGAAATTTTAGATTTCAGACATTCAGATGAGTTAAGAATAAAGCTTGGATCATCCTGACGGGCCAATGTATTTGGTGTGTACAAAAGTTTTAGTTTTTCAGGAGAATTATAATCACTATTTAAATCGAGTCTTTTGTAAGGAGTGACAACTTCTTGCAACTCCAAGTGAAGTTTTCTAACTTCTTCCAAATCTTTAAACGTACCTTTGCTCTTAACTTTTAAAGAGTAAGTCATATTACCCGAGAGAAAGGCAAGACAAAGAGCGAATATAAAGAGAAAAAGGTCCAGTTTCATTAATTAAATTTAACAAAATTTCTCAAATATCTGTCAATTTTATGTTAATTTTATTTAAAGAGAGATTTTATGCATATCATTCAAAGTATTTTAGAGTGGATAATAGACACTATTTTTAAATTTTTACCTCAAAATTCATCTCAGAAGATTCCTTTAATTGTTGCTCATAGGGGATGGCATCAAGATGGAATTACTGAAAACACTATAAAATCATTTCAAAAGGCCAAGGATTCCGGCCTCTGGGGAATAGAGTTCGATATTAGATGGACGAGAGATTTAGTTCCAGTCATCCATCACGATCCTCATTTATTGCGTATTTGGCAGAAAAACATATTGATATCAGATTTAGATTTTCATGAGCTAAGAAATCTTGTTCCTGAGATCCCAAGTCTTGAAGAAGTTGTCCATCATTTTGGAAAAAAAATACATTTGTTTGTGGAGATAAAACAAGAAAAATTTCCTCAACTGAGAAAACAATGTGCTATTCTAGAAAATATTTTAAAACCTCTTGATCCCGTTGCTGATTTTCATTTGATGGCATTAGATGTTTCTCTCTTTAAGAAGTTTGACCTTTATACTAATAAAAAAGTTTATGTTTTAGTTTCGATTATGAATCCTCTAACAATCCAAAGACAAGCTATAGATTTTAAATGTGGTGCAGTCACAGGTCACTATTTATTAATATCTAAATCTATTCAAAGAAAACTTTATACTTTTGATGTCGAAGTTGGAACTGGATTTATTAAATCTCAAAATAGTTTAAAAAGAGAGCTTGCTAGAGGTGCTAAGTGGATATTTACAAACCATCCAAAGAACTTAATTAAAGAATAATAATATTGTTATCTATAGCATCTGCAAATATTTCCCGAATATCCTTTCTAAGTAGATCTTTAAGAAAAGTTGATTTGATACCTTCTTCCACGCCTAAACAATGAGTCACATAACCATTTA
>CAYFHZ010000082.1:0-9364 GCA_964342535.1 uncultured Bacteriovoracaceae bacterium
GTCCATTTTTTTATTAGAGCCATTAAAGGAAATATACATACTAAAACGTTCTCCTTCCTCCTCAAATTTATATTCATATACTCCGTCTTCCCGTTCATTATCAATATGATACAACATTGCATAACTCATTGCTTTTTTGGCCCTTACAAATTCATCTTCAGTAGGAAATGACTGTAAAAGAATATGATTTAGTTCCAGTATCGTTTCTTCTCCAATAACTTGCCAAAGATCTTCAATTCCCAGCTCCCCATTACTTGCAACATACTCTTTTATATCCTCTTCTACTTTAGTGAGAATGTTCTTAGATATAAGAATTTCAACAGATCGACCTAACCTTTCAAGTCCCTTAAAAAGGGCTAAAGGAAAAAAAGCTATTTCAGCAAGAACACAGCCAAGTCCTCCGCCTTTTAGATATGAACCTTTTTTAGATTTGTGAGTTGTTTTTGCTACTTCTTCTATATTTGAAGTATTTAAAGTTGGGCTTGATTTCTCTTTGTTTTCAACTAAGTTTACCGCTGAGTCTATAAAATCTCCCTCATTACACGAAGTAAGAATCATTAATATACTTAAAAGTAACACTGGTTTCATCAAAATCTCCTAATATTTCTATTATAGGAAACCTTAGAGACGAAATAGGGATGAGTTGCAAAATAGTAAAGACTGTTAACTATTTGAACGATCACCCTTCATAACGATAAAGAAAGCTTTAGCAGAACTACATATCCTTTTTCATGAAAAAGTAGACATCAACTTCACAAGATCCTAAGTCCTTACTCTTTACTTTAAAATTATGGGAAACAACTGGTGGAAAAGACATCTTACAATATTCTAAAACAGGGTTAGTGCTACCTTCTGATGCTAGCCTCTCAATCTCTATTGGACCTTCAATTGAATCTTGAAAGCTAATTTTAAGCTGAATATTGAGGTAAAAACCTCCATTATTTTTCTTTTTTAATACAACTGTACCATTGGCTTCATGACATGCTTCTGCTTCACATTGCTCTTGAACTTTAAAAACAATGCTTCCATCATTTTCAATATGAGAGAATTTAGGGGGGCTAGTTAAAATATCCCCTTGTTTTTGTGTAAAGAAATTAAAATCATTCCCAAAAGAAATCGTTGTCTTGCCATCTTTTTTGCTTGCTTTAACTATTGTTTTATAACCTAAACTATTGGAATAAGTTCCTGTTATGTCTGAAGAATCAATTGGAGTAGTTGGAGGTAGCTCATAAACTGAGGCATGGCCAAAAATGGAAAGTGTAAATAAACTAAATATCAAACTACTGATTTTCATTTTAATTCCTTTGCTAGAAATAAATGCATATCAGTAAAGTAAATTCAAAAACAGCTTATATGAAAAATTTACTGTTCTTCCTCTCGATAAAAACAACCAATCGACTTTTTATTTCGAACAGAAGAATTAAGAACCATTTGACCAACTTCAACGGCATTCCTGAGACCAATTAGATCATCGCGTAGCTTAGCATGCTTATAGAACTTATGAATCTCCTCTGTTAACTCACCAAACATGGCCCTTGCTCTAGCTAACCTGCTTTTAGATCGTTTAAGTCCTAGATAATTCCACATTGTTTGCTTAAGTGTTTGAATATCTTGAGTAATAAGAGCAGCATCAATTTCTCTTTCTCCTAAATTCCAATCTTTTATAAACTCGGCAGGATATATTTCTTCAGTAGAATTCCACTCCTTTAAAATGGTATCTGCTGCAATATATCCGAATGTTAAGCCTTCTAAGAGCGAAGTTGAAGCAAGCCTATTAGCGCCGTGAAGCCCTGTACTGGCAACTTCACCAACAGCAAATAGGTTTTTAACATTTGTCCTACCTTCCATATCTGTTTTAACTCCACCACATGTATAATGAGCAGCTGGAACAACTGGAATTGGGTTTTTAGTAATATCTACTTTATGAGAAAGACAATACTCATAAATTGTCGGAAACCTTTCTTTCAAAGCTTCACTATCTTTATGGGTAATATCTAGAAAAACATAATCATCTTGAAGTTCAATCATTTCGCTTAGAATCGCCCTAGACACTACATCACGAGGAGCAAGTTCAAGATCATTATGATATTTTTTCATAAATCTCTCGCCCTTGGAGTTAAGTAATATTCCTCCCTCTCCTCTAACCGCTTCTGAAATTAAAAAGCGCCTATGATAAGCTCCTGAGTAAAATGTTGTTGGATGAAATTGAATAAACTCCATATTTGAAATTTGGGCCCCAGCTCTCTTTGCCATGGCATGCCCATCACCTCTTGCCCCAATATTATTAGAGTTATGAAGGTAAAGAGCACCTACTCCCCCAGTAGCAAGAACAATTCTTTTTGCCATTACTTTAACAACTTCTTCCTTTCTTTGATCAAAAAGGTAAGCACCTACAATTTTATGAGGTTCATATCGTTGTTTAAGGCTCACTCCATGGTGACCTGGGGTAATCAGATCTATCCCTGTATGCTTAGTTAAAATAGTGACGTTAGATAGTTTTTCAACATAATTTAGAAGGCTTATTTGAATAGATTTACCAGTAAAGTCTCCTCTATATATAATTCGTTCTAAGCTGTGAGCAGCTTCACGAGTTAAACATAAGGACTGGTCTTCATTTCTATTAAACTCTGTCTTAGCTTTTTCTAATAAAATTTCTTCTATAATTTCTGATGATTTATCAATAAGCACCTTAATGGCGTCATCATTTGAAGTTCCAGCACTTGCTTTCTGAATATCTGCACTTAACGTTTCAGGCTTATCCCACGCCGCTTTTGAATATATGATACCACCTTGTGCCCAACCTGTATTAGTAGTTTCAGGTTTTTCTTCCCTTGTTACCAGGGCAATATTTAATCCTTGCTCTGAGAGCTTTATGGCCGTTGTTAGACCAGCAATTCCAGTCCCTAAAATAAGAACATCATAAGGTTGAGTACTCATACAAACTTCTTTGGATAATATTTTAAACTAATATCAACTGTTGGAGCATTATAGACCATCGCTCCTGAACTGATCGCATCTATGCCTGCAATTGAAAACTCACTTAAGTTCTCAAGGGTTACTCCGCCTGATACCTCATAAGTAACACCAGCTTGTTTTATAGCAATTGCCTGAGAAAGCATACTTGGAGTAAAGTTATCAAGGAGAAAATGACGAACTCCATTTCTTAATCCAATTTCAATTTCCTCAATTTTGTGAATTTCTAAAATCAAAGGTTGATAAAAAGTACTTAAAGATTTGAAATAATTGACGGCCTTTTCCACACCACCAAATATATTTTTGTGGTTATCTTTAATCATCCAAGCATCCATCTGACCAAATCGATGATTTACTCCTCCACCTAAAGTAACAGCATATTTTTCTAAAAATCTAAGTCCTGGAGTTGTTTTTCTAGTATCTAATATAGAAATATCTTCTAGTTTTGAAGCATATCTAGCAACATTAGTTGCTATACCACTTGCTCTTTGAAGTAAATTCAGAGCAATTCGTTCCCCAGTCAGAACAACATTAAAAGGTAGTTCAAAGTTAATATCTTTAAACTCATCTTTAATAAATTTTTTTCCTTCATACTCCTTAAATTCAGAATAATTTAAAACATCTCTTTTCAAATAATTAAAAACGGCCACAAAAAAAGGAAGTCCTGCCAAGATCAAATCATCCTTTAATTTTAACTGACATTGGACCACTTCAGTTGGAAGTTTTGCAAGATAAAGCATGTTTCTCTGTAAATCATCTTCCTTAAAAAATAAATCCAACTGTTCTTTGTAAATTTGGTCGAAATCAAGCACTTTAATGACTCCTTTAAAAAGTAGGACCTTTTCTACCATAAAAAAATTAATAACTTAAATAATATCAAAAAAGTTCTGCATTGCTCCTTACTCTCCATGCTCTATCAATCTCTACTTCTTATATTTATGATACTTTATCCGATGCAAAATAGTTTTCATTTCAAACAGAAAAATAAGCTTAAACTTTTAGTTAACGAGCTAGAATACTCAAAACTAAACTATTCTTTATATCAGGGAATAACCACTGGAAATTCTCAAAAAATTCCACGCAAACTCAAAAAAAAAATAAAGCAATACGGGTTTATCCATCTACTCACTCCTTCTGGACTTCATTTATCCTCGTTATTACCAATCTTACGAATACATTCGATAATTCGATTTATGAGCTTAATAATAATTCTCGTGCTCCTAAGAACTTATGATGGCTATGATTCCCTTATCAGAGTTACTTTATTTCAACTAGTATCAATGAAAATCAAACATGTACCATTTGTTTTTATACTGTCTCTTTTTCTTTCAATTCTTATGGGTCAATATAGAATAAATCCTCTCAGTTTTAATTACAGTCTTCTTTTTTGGGGAACTGTGATTCTTTTTAGAAAAAATTATCTAAAGCTTCTCTTTTTCATGAATATAAGTATGTATTTTGCAAATGGAATAACAGGTGAATTGGCCAGTCCGTTATCATTAATTGTAAATCCATTAATGACATCGCTAACAACACTTTTTTTCCCATTACTTGTATTAAACAATTTCATGCCACAGTTTTTAGAATTTAACTCACTATTAAATTTCTTTTTTGATAGCTGGATATATATATTTGAGTTTTTTCAAAGGATTGATACATTTCCTAAACTCTACTTTACCCCTGTTTTTTTAATATTTTTTCTATTTGCACTTCAACAAAAGTCAAAAATACTTCTCATTTTTATCTTAAGTACAGCTTGTTTTAACACTCCTTTAAAGATTAAAACATATTTACCTTCTGAACTAATCTCTACCTCACAACTTGGAAGTTTTAAGAAAACACGAGGTAATAAGTTCTACTACTCAAAAGGTTACTGCTTAAATAATCAGGATAGGTTTTATTGCAAAAAAAAAGCCTCACATAAGTGAGGCTTCTATTTTTCAAATTTAAAAAAATTATTTAACTTTCATATCATTAATGAGTTTTTCAAATGTTTTTTCTTCCCTAATAGCATACATGATATTGCTTTTAACATTTTCATTTGAATTATAGTAAGAAGCAACTTGTTCTTTATCCATACCTGATTGAGTTGCCATTTCTTCTATTTTGGCTTCAAGATCAGCATCAGAAGCTTCAACTTCATATTTTTTTGCAAGTGTATCTAAAATAAGTCCAGATCTTACTTGAAAAACAGCTCTCTGAGTAACATCATCATCCCATTTTTCAAAATAAGTCTTAACCATATTTTCATCAAAACCTTGTTGCTTAAGGTTCATTCCTAACTCTTCCCTAACTGATTGCTTTTGTTGCTCAATTAAAGCTGTTGGAACGTCAAAAGTATTTTCTTCAACAAGCTTCTTAAGAATATCTTCTTGAAGCTTCATTTGAACTTCTCTAGTCTTTTGGTTTTCAATTCTTTCTTTATTTTTAGTTTTAAAATCTTCAACTGACTCAAAACCAAACTCTTTTGCAAGTTCATCAGTAAGCTCTGGAACTTTCTTCTCTTTTAACTCTAAAATATCTACATGAAATTTGACTGGAGCATTTTGTAATTCCACTTCATGATAATCAGCAGGAAAAGTCACTTCAATCGTTTTCTTATCACCTTTTTTAAGACCAATCATTCCTTCTTCAAATCCAGGAATAAACTGACCTGACCCAATTTCTAAAAGAAATTCATCAGCTTTCATATTCGCAGGCCTAGTACCATCTTCTTTTTCACCTTCAAAATTAAAAACAGCAAAGACTCCATTTTCAATTGTTTTAGATTCGTCGGTAATTTCAGTCATCTCTGACTTTGGAGCTAAATATCTATCTTCAAGCTCTTTTATATCTTTTTCAGATACTGAATCATCACCTTTTTCAAATGAATAAGATGAATAATCTTTTACTGAAACTTCTGGAAAAGTTTCAATAGTTGCTTCAAAACTTACATTATTATCTTCAAATTTAGTATTTCCAAATGAAGGATAACCAACTGCTCGGAATTCTTCTTCTTGAACTGCTTTATAAAATTCTTCTGAAACAAATCTATAAAGAGCATCATTTTCAACCTGAGCACCATACACTTGTTTTACAAAACTCAAAGGAGCTTTTCCTTTTCTAAATCCTTTTAAGTTCGCAGTTTTTTGTTTTTGCTTAAGTGCTGATTCAATTTGAGTTGTTAGATCAACATTTTCAAAATTAAATATAAGTTTTTTCGTACAACCGTTAACGGCTTCAACTTGATAAGACATCTGAATGTTCCTTTGTGTGTCGCATTATTTATTGTAATTATTGAGTGAAAATAGCTTTAAACTGCCCGATTGTCAAAGGGCTTATCGTATTCTACAGCATATTTAAAGAGCCCATTTGGAGGTGCTACTGCTGCCAATTGATTTCCTGATGGAGACTGTAAATGTTCAGTAACTTCATCGAGTAAAACCTTTCCGCGGCCGACATTCCAAATTGTTCCCATAATCAATCTAACCATTTGCTTTAGGAAACCATCTCCAATAACTCTTAAATAATAATGTGAAGGTAAAATCCCACCAAAAGAGCCATCTTCTTTAATTATTTCGCAAAGATAAATTGTTCGAATTGTAGACTTTGGATCACTTCCGTTGCAATGAAAGTCTTTGAAATCATGAGTTCCAACAAAGAGTGAACTAGCCTTACGCATAAGTTCAAAATCTAAATCATATGAGATATGACTTAAGTAGTTAGTGAATTGTGCTGGAGCAATATCCTGATTGATAAAATAATATCGATATTCTTTATATTTAGCATCATTTGTTGGCCGAAACGAATCATGAACTTCCTTAAGCTCTTCTACCCTTATAGTATCTGGTAAATGAGAATTAAGTGCTTTAAGTAGAGAATCATGGGCAATATGAAATGGTGGTTTAAATGCAACGTACAAATGTCTAGCGTGAACACCGGCATCAGTTCTACCAGAGCCTATAGTTGAAATACTTTGTTTAAATATTTTTTCCAAAGCTGAATTTAAAGTACCCTGAATCGTCGGTCTGAAATCTTTTTGAACTTGCCATCCAAGATATTCACTCCCATCAAAGCAAATTCTTATTCTAATCATCTTCTTCCCAGGAAAATACGTGTTTAAACTTATCTCTATTCACCAGCATATAGATAATTGATAGAATTACATAAAGTGATATAATTATAAAAATCATCATTTCTTCATATAGGAAAAGACTAGAAGCGATAATAATAAGCAAAAATAATACTTTTTTCTTATGCTTTTTTACTGAATCTGACTTTTTAAAAGAGGGAAAAGGTAGATTTGAAATCATTAATACTGAATAAAAAAGTATATAGGGGAAAAATACATATTGATGTTTAAAATATATAGGAAATTCTTCAGAAACGAGGATAAAACTAATCATTGCAGCCGCAGCACCAGGTATTGGTAGACCTTGAAAATAATCACTCTTCACTTTATCAATATTAGCATTAAACCTAGCTAACCTTAAGGCCCCGCAAAGTAGAAAAAAGAATGCTGCAAGCATACCTATTCTACCATACCCAGTTAAAAATTTATTATAAAAAATTAGACTAGGAGCTATTCCAAACGAAATCAAATCACTTAGAGAATCAAATTGTTCACCAAAGGAAGATTGCGTCCCAGTCATTCTTGCTACTCGACCATCAACAGAATCAAAAATTGCACCAAGTACAATTAACATACATGCTTTATAAAAATCTCCCTGAATTGAGTACATAATGGCCATAAATCCACAACCAATATTCAGAGCTGTAAAACTATTGGGTAGAAAAAAAGCTAATTTATCTTTTGGTTTCGTATTATTTTCACTCATTTTATTCCTTTAAATTTGCAATCACTGTCTGACAGGAAGCAACCTTGTCTTTTGGTTGAGTTTGTAAACTATCAACACCATCTATACTTATTACCACTTTTCCCCCAAAAGGAATATAGCCAAGAAGTGCCCCAACTGTTCCCTTGTCTCCAACTTGTAAGAAAATATGTGGCCTTGGAAAAAAAGGTCTAGAGTATACATCCAAACTAAATTTTTGTTCAAACTTATTACGAAAGTTCACTTGTGTTCTATAATGATAACAATTTAAAAAACCAAAAAACTTTATATTCTCCTTGCTTTCCTTCACGTCTTCAACTTCAGCGACGGTTGGAAAATATAAACCATATCCATCTAATAACTTAATGTAACAACTTAAGGAGAATACATCCTTCTCAGTGTTCTTTAGTTCCGTTACAGTTCCCGTAAAAGAAGATAGTACAATATTTCTACCAATACCTCTTAATTCAAATAAATTAATATCTTTTTTTCGAAATAAAAATAAAATTGAAACGAAAATAAAAATGAATAAAAATGCTGTTTTAAAAAAGCCAAGTACAAATAAAACAACAAGTAAAATTAAACACTTAGTTAAAATGTCTTTATCTAAAAAAGTTAACCGTCCCATTATTACCCTCTGCGAAACTCTTCAGAAAGTTCACGATAATAATATAGTTCACGTCTTGAGGTAGGTTCAGTCAATATATTTTTTAATAAAGTCGATGGATTTTCCATTATAAGAGAATATGTAGATGAAACTTTTTTATCTAAAAAATTATCATCAAAAGAAAACACCGGACAATCATTATTTAATATTAAGTCAGAGAGAGGAATTCTAGATTTGCTAGACTTATTCTCATTCCAATCATAAATAAAAATTTCCCCCTTAAAAGCATGATCTAACCATTTCCCATGTTGATTCCCATAAATTTGGGGAATTTCAAAATGGTAAAAAGAATATAATTTAATTTGCGCCATCTCAAATATTTGAGCAATACCTTCTGAAACTCTCATTCCTGTATATGATCCTGGACCTGCGCAATAAACGAGAGAACTGATATCTAAAATTTCTTGATTATATTTAACTAGTAAATCATTTATATATGCATGAATAACTGCTGAGCTTTTCAGCTCTCCGAGATTATTTATTTCAATCCAATCGTATTGGTTATTTAAAAGTCCTAATTGAATTCCATGAGTTGTATCAAGGTAAAGATGCATTTAAAAAAAGAACCTCGATATATCATTGAAAAGAGCAACAAATATCAAAAGAAATAAAACCGACATTCCAAATTGCTGAGCATACATCATCTTCTTTTTGGATAAAGGACCTCTATTAATTGCCTCGAATAAAATGAACACAATATGTCCACCATCAAGGACAGGAATAGGAAACAAATTTATAATTCCTAAATTTATAGAAATTATGGCCATAAGCCTAAAGAACATTGAAAGCCCAATATTAAAAGATTCTGTGGCGACTTGCCCAATTGCTATAGGACCACCTACATGCTTAAGTGATACTTCTCCAACGATTAACTTTTTAAAGCCAGCAATTGTATTGTACATCCCATCAA
>CAYFHZ010000083.1:0-9267 GCA_964342535.1 uncultured Bacteriovoracaceae bacterium
AGAGAATTACATATTGATAAAGCAAGCGATGTTCTTAACTTTTCTAAAAGCTTTCAAGATGAATTATTGAAAATGCAAAAAAGAAATTTATTAGCAGAGAGCCAGGTTACAAATCTTGCGAAGCACGAATATTTTGAAATTCAGCTTTTTAGTAATATCCCTCAGAAAAAATTGACTCTGCAGTTAAGAGAAAAAGACTCTTTAATAATACTTGAAGGAAGTATGAAATATGATGATGTCATCATGCACTCTTATGAATCATATTTTTCTTTTAGTGATAGTGAAGTTGAGTTAGAAATATTAGAGAATACTAGCTTTTTATTAGTTTCGGAGCCCTAATGAATTATTTAGAAATTGCACATGATGTATTTGATATTGAAATGAATGGACTCTCTTTGGTGAGATCTCATTTAAATAGTCATTTTAATGAAATTGTAAAATTAATATTGGAAAGTGAAGGACGTCTTGTTGTTACGGGAATGGGGAAGTCTGGCCTTGTTGGTAAAAAGATGGTTGCTACATTTGCTTCAACAGGAACGAGATCTTTTTTTATGCATCCAGGTGAAGCCTATCACGGCGACCTTGGAATGATTCATTCAAAAGATGTTGTTTTGGCCATATCTAATTCCGGAGAAAGTGAGGAGGTTGTAAAACTGCTTTCTTTTTTTAAGGATAATGGAAATAAAGTTATTGCGATGACGGGAAGAAAAGATTCTACTTTATCAAAACATTCTGATTACCTCTTAAATATTCAAATAGAGAAAGAAGCTTGCCCACTGGAGCTAGCACCTACAACATCTACAACAGTAACAATGGTACTGGGAGATGCATTAGCAATTGCATTAATGAAAGCTAGAAATTTTAAAGCTGAAAATTTTGCTCGCTTTCATCCTGGTGGAAGTCTTGGAAGAAAATTACTGACTAAAGTTTCTGATTTAATGAAAACAGATAATTTACCCATTGTAGATCCATCAGATGATTTCGATAAAATACTTGCTGTTATTTCTAGTGGAAGATTTGGTCTTGCTGTTATAGCTGAAAACCTAAACGTTCTTGGCCTAATAACGGATGGTGATATCCGGAGAGCACTAAAAGAAAGAAAAGATAAGGCATTAGAAATGACGGCGAAAGACTTTGGCTATAAAGAACCATTAAGTATAGAGGCAAGTGATAAAATAGTCGTTGCTGAAGAGTTAATGCAAGATAAAAAAGTTACAGCTCTTATTGTAAAAGATAATGGTTTATTGAAGGGTATTTTACATCGTTACGATATCTAATGACAAACAGGAAGATCCAAGGATACAGGAGTGCAATAGCTTATCCAGTCATTTTTGATGATTTCAGCATATGCATAAAACCAACGAATATTATCGCTTTTAGTTGGAAAATAATTACTCATCAATTTTTCAATATTTTGGCCATTAACAGAGTAGCACCAACCATAAACTCTCATTCTTTCATCAGAGAGAACCTCATAGCTTTCAAGGCCTACAGCTGTTCCTAGAAGTGAATTAATTCCTTGGGTATTTCCTTGATATTCAATCCTATTATAATCTAGGATTTCGATCATTATTTGTCCTAAGGATGAGTTTTGAGGGGAAACAGAAAACTCAATAGTCTCTTGAGAGCATGGTTTCTCAATGGTGATATTTGCACTATAGGCATACATAGGGATTAAAAATAGAATTATTGCTTTCATACGAGCTTATTTACACATATATCATGATCTCGTAAAGCTAGATTTGTTTTTCTTGAATTTTTTCTATTTTGTCTGAGCCGATTTCTATATCGAGATAGCCAGCGAAGCCATCTAAGTCATTTCCTAGAATTTGATATTCTCTAATAATATCCTTTGGTGCTATCTCTGTTTCAAAACCTAAATATTGAGAAATAAGTAAAGATATATTGAGGTGAGTTAAAATTGACGGAAGTTCTTCGAATTTTTTATCAGAGAAATGAGATAAATAAAATAAAACAGGGATTTCAAAAGATGGACGTTTCAGAGCAGCATGACCCCAAACTCCTTCTTCTCCAAGGCCTTCACCGTGATCAGAGAGATATATTATTAAGGTTGGGGTTTTGCGTACTTCTACTGTTTGGATGAGTTCTTTCATAAAAAGATCAAACTCAAAGACAGAGTTATCATAATGAAGAACTCTATCTTTTTCATAATCTTGAGTGAGAGGAAAGTGTTCCTTTTGATAACGAAGCTTATAAGGGGAATGGCTACCTCGTTGGTGGAGAATAATAAATTTTCCTGGCTTATCTTCTATTTTAGCAAATGCCTCAATTAGTTTTTGATCGTTTGCCATATTTGGGTTTTCTATATTCGGTTCTAAGTCTTCGAGGGTTAAATAGTGGTCTATGGATTTAGGGCAAATACTTGCTGAAATATACCTTAGCTGTTGCTGGGATTGACTTGAGTAATAATAAGTTTCAAATTTATTTTTTTTAGCAAGAGTGAATAAGCAAGATTTTCCAGATAGAATATCTTTGCTTCCCTCAAGACCAAAAGTATTATTCATGAAAAGAGCGACAGAGACATCAGTTGAGACACCACTTGAAATACCTTTGAAACTATAAAAATGTTCACTTAATGATTTTAAATAGGGAGTGGTATCTCTCGTATATCCAAATAAGGACAGATGATTATAAGAGAGGCTTTCACCTAAAACTAATATAATATCACCTTTAAATGGCTGAGTCTTTTTGAATGTAAGTAATGTTTTAGTAGATGTTTCATGCTTCGTTTTTGTGAATTTATGAGGAAGTATTCGTCCAAGAAAGTAAGAACTAGATAGATAAATATTTGTACCCATAAACTCTTCAACAGAAGGTTGCCTACCCCAAGTATTTCCGGTTGTATAAGTTCTTACTGGATTATAAACAAAGTATAAAATAAAGAGAAAATATAAATATGGAATACTTTTTCTTTTGTGCTCTGTTTTTATATCTAAATAAATGATAGCAGCTAAGCCTCCAACGACGGATAAAATGGGAAAAATCATAATCCCAAGATTTTCAATTAATGTATAAAAAACTTCAGAACTCTCTGTAAAAAAGAGAAAAATCGCATTAGGGTAGACAGGTATTCCATAGAAAAGAATATGAATCATTTGAAATAAGCTAAGAAAATATAAAAGGTTCATGGCAAGAATTCGCCAGGATTTATTTCGAATAAAACTAAAAATAAAAATAAATATCCATAATGCAAAATAGTTTTTAGTAGGAACTGTTGAAGGTATATTATTAATTAAATTAAAAATGAGCTCTGTTCCAATCATTAAGAAGAAAGCAACAGATGAAAGTAAGATATTATAGAGCATTATCGAATTATAGCCTACAAATTATAGGCGTGAAAACAGTTTTTGCAATTGATTTCCGGAAAGAGTAAATTAGGTGTATGGATATTAAAACTTTAAAAAATATAGTGTATAAAGCAGCGATCCCAGCTATGGATATTTATTCTAAAGATTTTAAAATTCATTATAAAAAAGATAAGTCTCCAGTAACCGAGGCTGACTTGGCCGTTAATAAAGTGATTACTGAGAGTTTACAAAAACACTACCCAGATATCCCCATTCTTTCAGAAGAGAGTATGCATGCGCCATATCATGTCAGGAAAGAGTGGAAAGAATACTTTGTCATTGATCCGATTGATGGCACCAAAGAATTTATTAAGAAAAATGGTGAATTCACGATAAACTTAGCATACTGTGTCGATAATAGAACTTCTTTAGGTGTCGTTTTTGCTCCAGTTAAAGGATTAATGTTTTTTTGCAATGAGAAAAATTCCTATAAGGAATATCAAGATAAACTATATGAACTTCCGCTAGACTTGAACTCTCAGTTTACTATATTAAAAAGTAGATCTCACTTAAACAAAGAGACAGAAGAATTTATCAATGAGTTAGATAGTCAGTACCAGCTTGTTGAAATGGGAAGTTCTTTAAAGTTTTGTTTAATAGCTGAAGGTATAGCGCATTTATATCCTCGTTTTGGCCCAACAATGGAGTGGGATACTGCTGCTGCCCAGGCTATTCTAGAAAAAGCTGGAGGAGAAGTGGTATCATTAGACACAGGAGAGGCGCTCATTTATAATAAGCAAAACTTACAAAACCCCAACTTTATAGCAAGAAGAAAAAATGGCTAAAATTCTAATTTTTGTTCCAATGTATAATTGTGAAAAGCAAATACCAAGAGTAATAGATCAGCTCGCAGGTATACAAGATTCCTTTGATGAGGCGATTATAATCGATAATAGAAGTGTAGATAATTCAATTGATTCTGCAAAAGAAGCGATTCTCTCTAAGGAGTTAAAAGATAAAGTAAAGGTTCTCCAAAACTCTCAAAACTATTCTTTGGGAGGATCTCATAAAGTTGCATTCCAATATGCCTTTGAACACAATTATGATTATGTTATTGTGACCCATGGAGATGCCCAAGGGGATATTAATGATGTTCTTCCTAGTTTGAAAGAACTAGATGATAATGAAATTGATTGCTATTTAGGAGCTAGATTTCATAAAGACTCTAAACTTATTGGGTATCCTTACTTTAGAATTTTTGGAAACTTGGTAGTTGGTTTTTTATGCTCTTTGGCACTGAAAGGAAAAATTTTGGATATAGGTGGTGGGCTAAATATGTACAAAGTTAGTTCTTTAAAAAAGTCTCATTTTATGAATTTTCCAGATAATTTAACCTTTAATACATATTTTTTATTTGAACATCATTACGATAAATTAAAAATGAAGTACTTTCCAGTTACTTGGATGGAAGAAGACCAAGTAAGTAATGCTAAGCTTTTTAAACAAACTTTTATTCTTTTAAAATTAATTTTAAAGTATACCTTAAATAAAAAAATGATAAAAAATCAAAGTATAGAGAAAAGAGAATATAGTTATACGAGGATGGTTTAATGAAAGTCCTAGTTACTGGCGCGAGCGGATTTATTGCGAGTAAGGTCTGCGAACAACTTCTTGAGCAAGGTATAGAAGTTGTCGCTATCGATAATATGAATGATTACTATGACGTTTCGTTGAAAGAGTTTCGACTTTCAGAGCTTGAAAAGAAAAAAGGTTTTCATTTTTATCGAGGAGATATTGAGAATTTTTTATTTTTAGAGCAAATATTTAAGGCCCATGAATTTGCTTGTGTTTATAACCTCGCGGCAAGAGCCGGCGTGCGCTACAGTATTGAAAACCCTGATATCTATGTTTCTACTAATATGCAAGGAAATCTAAACTTATTAAAACTCTCTGCGGAGTATAAGACTAAAAAATTTATTCTTGCTTCAACAAGTTCACTTTATGCAGGAAAAGAGATGCCTTTTTTGGAGAGTTTAGATGTAAGTGAACCTATTTCTCCTTATGCATCTACCAAAAAAGGTGCTGAGACGATGTGTTATACATATCACCATCTTTATGGAGTTGATGTATCTATAGTCAGGTATTTTACTGTTTATGGACCGTTAAGTCGTCCTGATATGGCACAACTTCGATTTATGAAGTGGATTGATGAGAATAAAACTATTCAACTTTTTGGAGATGGAAACCAAGCAAGAGACTTTACTCATGTTAGTGATATTGCCAGGGGAACAATTGCAGCACAAAAAAAACTTGGTTTTGAAATAATAAATCTTGGAGGAGGAAATCATCCTATTTCAATTAATACGATGATTGAGTCTTATGAAAAACTTCTAGGCAAGAAGTCTGATATCCAACATCTTCCATTTAACAAAGCTGATATGCTAACAACCTGGGCAAATATTGAAAAAGCCAAAAAACTCTTGAATTGGGAACCCAAAATTTCTTTTGAAAAAGGCTTAGAGGATTGTGTTTCTCACTATATGGCGAACAAAGATTTTTACTTAAAAATCAAATTATAAAATTAACTTTTGCGAGCAAGTTTTTAAATTTATCATTTTGATGCGTCGATGAAAGTTTGAATGCCAGTTCTTTGTTATGTTGGCCTAAACTTGCTCTTAATTGGTCATTATTAATTAAGCTCATTATTTTTTCTAAATATAAATCATGTTTTAACTCTGTAATATAATTTTTTGTTTCACCTTCAAATATTTCTGAGCAACCAACTGTTGGAGAGACAATTACTGGTTTAGCACAGGCCATTGCCTCAAGTACACTTAAACCAAACTCTTCTATAAGTGCAGGAAGAACAAAAATATCACAGGTATTATAGTATTGAGTAACATCGTCAGTTGTGGGTAAAAAATGTACAGGAAACTTAACTTTTGAAGCGAGGTCTTGATAAGGTTCAGACTTGTCTTTACCAGTAATCAAAATTCTTATTTTCTTATTAGTCTTTATACTTGCAGCAACTTCAAGGAGAAATTTGATATTTCTTTTTTTGAAATTCCCTGAAGTGATTAACCCAATGACGATTTCTTCTTTTGCAATACCTAGTTCTCCTCTTATATCATTTGTGTGATTAGCTAGCTCTGACGGTGAAAAATCTGGATACTGAACTATAACTTCTTTATCTTGCAGTTCAAATCTCGTTTCAAGATCATTTTTCATCATGAAGGAGTTACAAACTAGAATTTTAAATTTCTTTTCAGTTAAAATCATTTCATGAATCTTGGCCACTTCATGATCTTTTGGAATTTTCTTGCCATGAATTTTCTCGTAGGCCAAATGTACACAATTATGTATAAAACAGATGTCTTGCTGCACAATATCTCCATGTCCTATGATAACATCAGGCTCTAAGGCCTTAATTTTTTTTTCTACTTGCTTCATGTAGAAAAGTCTTCTTTTGAACCCACTAAATGGCCATCTAAAAGTTTTCTGCACTGATTGAGAACCCAATTCTTTTTCATATTCTGGATTTATAGTCTCGCTTACTAATAAAGGAGTTATATTATGTGATTTAAGATATTTTGCTTCTGAAAGAACTAATCTTGGAACCCCAGATCGCAAGTTTTTTAAATCTTTTTGAGAAATGATAACTTTTGAGTTCATATTAACCTTATGCAGCTATAAGTAACGCCACTTGTTAAATAGAGTTTTATTAATTGATTGATCATTTATACAGTATTTTGATAGAATTGAGAACTTTAAGAATCTGGAGAACAAATTAAATGTTGGATATTATTTCCAAAAAGTATAAAGATAATTTTTCAAGTGAATGTATTGAAATCAATACTAAGTATTTTGAGTGTCTATTGAGAAAATATAAAACTGGTGAATCAAAAGATATTACCATGTTTGATGGAAATAATAATTCTCCAGTTATTCCCTTGGCCATTGCTTCTAAAGAAGATATGCAATTTGTTTCAATTACGGATTATGAGTCACTTCCAAACGCTATAAGCCAAGAACTTCAATTTTACACTTTAAATATTTGTAAGATGCAAGCAGGTCTTGGAACAAGTGTTGAAAGACAAGATCTCTTAAATTTGTATTCTACGAGGAAGACCTTAGGTTCAAAAGGAACAGACTTATTCATAGATTATAAGGGTAAAATGCTTTCAATAGCAGAAATACAACTTCTTTATGCAGAAAAAAAACTAGAACAAAAAGAAATTGGAAAGATTAAATTTGTTAATTTAGTAAATTCTGAAACAGCTTATGCTGTTGATGCTCTTTGGGATAAAAAACATCCATTTAAAGATCAAACTTATGCCCAAGTTTTTGATAATGAAAAACTCATTCGCCAAGAAAATATTCACCAATTAATGATGCCAACTATAGATTCAAGTGGAGAGCTGACTTTCAAAAGAGAAGCTCCTGCTGGACATGCTTTTCTGGGCTTTTACCAGTTAGTTAATCTTTTTGGATGTTCGGATATTCCAAGAGAGATTACATGTATTGGGAATGGGGAGGATTTAAAATCAAATCCAGATCCTAAAATGCTTTCATGGATGGTTGAAAACAATATTCCTATTGCAATGATTACTACAACAAAGCTTGCAAAAGATAAAAAGGGTGGTCAACTCGCCGTTGTGCATGAAGAGGCTCCTTATTTATCTATTGTTGAAAAGGCTCAAGCTGAAAAAGCAAACCAACTAGAATATTTTCAAGAGCTTGGTTTACGTGATAGTGATAATAGATCTTACTTCAACACTAATATTGTTCTTATTAATAAAAAAGCACTAAAAGATTTATTTGAGAATTTTTTAAATGTTACTGAAAGTGAATTCTACGACATTTTATCTCCCGACCTCATTCGAAATATAAAAGAACAAGATAGTAAAGAATATATACAACTTGAGGGGGCAATTGGCTCAACGTTACTGAATTTAGATAAATATTTTCGTAAGAATTTTGATCTTAAAGTTGTCTATTTTTTGAACCTATCTCCTGAAAATAGAGAAAACTTCTTTCTTCCAATTAAACGTCGCGAAGATTTCAATGAAATCTATGGAACTTTGCCTCAACAGCAAAACTAGTAATGTCTTTTGATAATATTTTATGTTATATATTCTTTTCAATTTTAATGTGAAAATGATAACTTTATAAAAAATTTACGCAAAGGATAAAATGTGAAATCTGTACTAGTAACAGGAGCTGATGGTTTTATTGGTTCGCATCTAACAGAAATGTTAGTTAGAGAAGGGTATAAAGTTAGAGCTCTGGCCCTATATAATTCTTTTAATGACTGGGGCTGGCTTGAGACTTCTGATATTTTAGATCAAATAGAAGTTGTTACTGGAGATGTTAGAGATCCATTTTTTTGTAAGGAGATTACAAAAGATATTGATACTGTTTATCATTTAGCTGCACTAATTGCTATACCATATTCATATGTAGCTCCTCAGAGTTATGTTGATACAAATGTAAATGGGACTGTGAATATGTGTAAGGCCGCTATGGAAAATGGTGTTAAACGATTCATTCACACATCAACATCTGAAACCTACGGTACGGCAAGATATGTTCCTATCAATGAAGAACACCCTATGCAACCTCAATCTCCATATTCAGCATCTAAAATTGCAGCAGATGCCATGGCCATGAGTTTTTATAATTCTTTTGAATTCCCTTTAACTATTGCTAGACCTTTTAATACCTATGGACCGAGACAATCCGCGAGAGCTGTTATCCCTACGATCATTACACAAATTGCAAGTGGCATGAAAGAGATAAAATTGGGAGACGTGACTCCAACTAGAGATTTTAATTTTGTTGAGGATACTTGTCGTGGCTTTATGGCCTTGGCAAATTCTGATCAGACGATTGGTAAGACAGTTAATATTGGATCTAATTTTGAAATTTCAGTAGGTGATACATTAAACTTAATTAAAAA
>CAYFHZ010000084.1:0-9266 GCA_964342535.1 uncultured Bacteriovoracaceae bacterium
AATGTTTACATGACACTTGAACAATTACTTACACTTGACAACATTGTTAAATTTGGGAGCTTTAAGTCTGCAGCTGAGGCAATGCACAAATCACAACCCTCCCTTACTATGGCCATTAGAAAAATGGAAGACGAGTTTGATATCCTTATATTTGATAGAAGTGGTTATAGACCAAAGCTAACTGCAAATGGGGAGACATTTTATAAAAAGAGTCAGAAAGTACTAGAGAGCTTTAAAGAACTAGAACAGCTTGGACAGGAATTAGGTGCAGGGTATGAGCCTGAAATTAAGATATGTACAGATGCGATCTTTCCAATCAGTAAAATTAGTCATATTTTTGCCAATTTCTTTGAACCTTATATCACAACTTCTCTCGTTTTAAGTACTGATGTTTTAACTGGTGTTAGTCACAAACTTGAAAACCATCAAGTTGATATTGCACTTGCCTCTGCCGTTATTAATGAAGAAAGTGTTGAAAAAATAAAAATTGCTGAAATAAAAATGATCCCAGTTATAGGCACAAAGCTATTAAAAAACAATATTGATCTAGAGTTTTTAAAGCAACTTCCTCAAATCGTTGTTGAAAGCTCTCAAAGAAATAATGACAAACAAGTAAAAGGAGCTATTAGTGATAATTTTTGGTTCACAACAGACTTTTCTATGAAACAGCAACTCATAATGAGTGGTCTTGGATGGGGAAATTTGCCAGAGCATCAAGTTGAGGGGCAAATTCAACTGGGAAATTTATCAGAAGTTAAGGGGGTTCCTGAGATCCAACCCTTAAGTGTTCCTATGTATGCCATTAGATCTAAAACCAAATTCATGGGACCAAATACAAAAAATCTTTGGAATTATTTTGTTCAGTTTGCACTTGAAAACCAAATTAAGTAGTTATATTAAATTCCTTTAATTTCTTAGTTGCTAAGTCTTTTGCCTTATCTCTAACAACATTTAATCTATCTGTCCTCTTATTACCAATTACTGAAATGGCTTTTCCTTCATACCTATTTTTCCACATATTCCTAACTCGAATTTTTGAATATGGTATTCTCTGTCCATCCTTATAGCCAAATTCTTCAAATGCAACATATTGCCCCCTAGGTGAGGATCCTAACGCCTTTACTCTAACCATTGGACTTGCATGTACTACATGACTAGAAAAGATAGATAATGTGGTAATGGTAAATAATAGCTTTTTCATAAAATTTAATGCTCCTTTCTTCACATTAATTAAGGATGCAAAGCCTAGGCCATCAAAAGCATAGAGATATCAAGTACTTAAATATGTCCCAGGACAAAATTCAATATATATAGAACTAACAGTTGTAAAAAACTTAAGCAAATCATTAAGTCTTCCGATAAGGTTGTTGATGAAACAACTAATGTTAATATGCCTTATTTTCACTTCACCTCTTTTGCTGGCCAAAAATCAAAATGATTTTAATTATCAGGCCATGCTAGACGAATATTTAAAAAAAGGTGAAATGAACTCAACAGAAGTTCAAACCCAAAAAGAAGATATTTCTGCTCAGAAAAAAATGCGTGAGCAACTGAAAAATCAGGCTAGAGATGTTGCTTCAACACTCAAAAAAGACCAAAATATTTTAAAATTAGAAAATCCTGAAATAGAAATCTCCACAAAATAAATTCTTTCTTGTATAGTCTCTAAAAAAGGATTCTATATGAGCAACCATCGATTCGATCAATTAATTAATATTGTACCTGATTTTCCTAAGGCCGGTGTCGTTTTTAAAGATATCTCACCTCTATTAGAACTTCACTTTGAAGAGGTCGCAGAAGAAATGGGTAAAAATATAAATTGGGATGAAATTGATCTTATCATTGGTATTGAGTCTCGTGGATTCATTCTTGGTTCCGCTATGGCAATGAAATTCAATAAAGGCTTTCTACCTATGAGAAAAAAAGGAAAGCTTCCCCCTCCAGTTATTGGTGAAAGTTATACCCTTGAGTACGGAACAGATACTCTAGAATTAAGAGTTAATGATACAAAGAAAAAAGTTGTTATTGTTGATGATGTTCTTGCAACAGGAGGAACTCTTAAAGCAGCGATAAATCTATGCGAAAAGAACAACTACGAAGTTAAAGCAGTTTCAATGCTTATAAATTTGAAATTTTTAAATAACTTCGAAGAAGAGTTTGACTATATTCATTCAGTACTTAAGTACGACTAAAACTGACTTTTTGCCCACTTAAATCTAAAACCTAAGTGAACTAAAATAGTTCTATGCGCTTAGGATTTTATATTTTGTTGAGTTTTATCAGTCTACCTCTATTAGCACTAGAGTCTACTGATCATTTATCAACACAAATACTAAAAATTTATAATAAAAATATCCTGGTTCTTAATCGAGGACTAGAGGATGGAATCTATGAGGGTGATCATATCAAACTCACTTCCAGTGAAGGTTTTATAGCGAGAGGACTTTGCCTAAAAACATCTATGCTTGCAAGTCATTGGAGAATCTATAGAGTTGTACATGCTGAACTCATTAGTAAAGATTCGCTCTATACAATGTCTTCTATTAACCAAAGTGAGATGCCTGAGTTTATAAAAGATACGAGTGAAATTGATTTTTCAAAATTTATTGACGTCGGTACGGAACCAACTAAAGAAGTCACACTTCAACAAGAACGTGTTGTAAAATTTGATCTCCCTCAAAATACGAAACAAACGAGTAAATTTAAAATTACCCGAAGTACACCGCGAAGTGAGATAAAACGCATAAAAGAAGAAATGAATCGCAAGGTGGTTATTCCGAGCAAGTTTCATATGGATTTTTTTGCTAGCCCTATAGCTTGGCAAACTCGTTTTGACCAAAGAGAAGTCCATTATGGTGCCTCTGTTTATAATTCATACTCTCCAAATTTATATCGTTTTAATATCATTCAAAAACAAACTCGTATGGTTGATCCTGTAACTGGAGAAACTTATTCATCCCAAAGTGCTCATTTTGATGCTAATTATCAATGGAATAGGTTGAGTGATTCTTTTAGTCTTTATTCTTTTGCAAGTTATGATCGTGAAAAAATTGGACCTACTTACTACCCTCTTAATCATTATCAGATAGGTGTTCTTGGATTTAAATGGCATTTTATTCCTCAAACCAAAGATAAAGAATTTTTTGATTTTTCTTATGCCCCTGTTTTTGATCAGGGCGCTTATACAGATCCTCTCGATGAGGATGAAACTCTGGAAAGGAATGGGTATAGACATCAGTTTAAAATTGCATTCAGGGCCAATTTATCAAAAACTTTATTTAACACTACTGAGTATATGTATGCTCCTTATGCTGTTTTTGATTCTGCCGAAATAGGCATAAAAGATGTACTTCAAAAATTTCAGACAAAATTCTCATTTGCATTAGGATTAAATGCTTACTGGGAATATATTATAGAATATGAGAATGATCCTTTAAGAGAGTATCTTTATGAGGTTCCTTCTCAAAATACAACACAGTCAATTCGATTACGTTATAATATCGAATTATAATTTTTTAGAAATTAATGCTAGATATTCTACATTACCAGTTTTTCCCGTAATAGGAGATTCACACTGTTTTTCAATTTGAAATCCGTGCTCACTAAACCAAGTTGTTACTTCTTCCAAGATGATATTTAAATATTTTTCTGGAACGAGTCCACCTCTAGCGATCCTATCTGCTCCTGCTTCAAATTGAGGTTTAATAAGAATTACAGCTTTACCACTAGGCTTTAATAATGAAAAAATTGTAGGAAAAACTTTAGTGATGGAGATAAAAGATATATCTGTCACACAAAAATCAACTAACTCTGGAAGGGTATATTCATTTTTTAGATTTACCCCTTCGATATTTTTTACTTTTTCACTACTTAAAAGTAATGGCGATAATTGATCATGACCAACATCAATTGCATAAACTTTACTCGCACCGTTTAATAACGAAACTTGAGTAAAACCTCCAGTGCTAGCACCACAATCAGCAATAATTTTACCCTTAAAATCAAGCTCAAATTCTTCGATTGCTTTTAGGAGTTTAAATGCTCCCCTGCTTACATAGAGCATATCTTGTTTGATTTGAATATCGTCTGAATCTGAAACAGTTTGGCCAGGCTTAGTGACAAGCTTTCCATTACAAGTAACATCACCTTGTTTTATAAGCATTCTCGCTTGTGAGCGGGTATTTACGAGTTTTTGATCAACCATCATTTTATCAATTCGCTCACTCATAAAAATTTAAATTTCACCTTTAAATAACATTGAAACATTTCCTTGAAAGTAGAGATCTTTAAAATCAGGATTTACTATCGCCTTCAAATGACCACCTTTGGCATAAACTTGAATCGTACCATTCCAATTAAAAAACTTTGCACAACTCACAGCTGTGGCCATAACGCCTGTTCCACAACAAAGAGTTTCGTCTTCTACCCCTCGTTCATATACCCGAAGCTTAATCGCCTGATTGGCTTCATCTACAACCTCAAAAAAATCGACATTTGTTCCATTAGTAAATCGAACATCATTTCTAATAGCAGAACCAAGTCTTTTAACATTTACATCTTCTACTGAACTTACTTGAACAATAGTGTGAGGAACACCAGTGTTAAGATACATTGCATTTTTAGAACTTAAATCGCTGACACTAATAGAATCTACATCATAAAGCTCAGTCATCTTCACTTTGACTTCGTCACCTGTAACGACTTCCCCTTCATAAACTCCATTCATCGTTTCGAATTTATAATGTTTAGAAGGCTTAATTTTTAAGTGATAGTATGCAAAGTGAACACTACAACGAGCACCATTTCCGCACATTTCAGCTTCTGACCCGTCAGCATTAAAAATTCGCATTTCAAAATCGTACTTCTCAGATGGGCCAATCGTTATGACTCCATCTGCTCCGATGCCTTCTCTTCTTTTACACCAAGAAATGATATCCTTTGACTTAATGCGCACGTCGTCATTTCGGTTATCAATAAAGATAAAGTCATTTCCTGAGCCTGAATATTTATAAAATTCCATAATTTTCTCTATTTTTAGCTGTTTTGCACATTCTTACCATATGAATGTTAAAATGGCATTTTTAAGATTTTCAAATCGTTTTAGTTTATGTAATATTATAAATCTACAACTGGGAGCATTAGCTCAGTTGGTTAGAGCCCCCGGCTCATAACCGGGTGGTCGCAAGTTCAAGTCTTGCATGCTCCACCATAAAAACCCTTTTGGGATATGAACGTAAGTGAATATCTGAAAAGGGTTTTTTTATGTCCGAATTTTAACAAGACTTGAAGGAGAGCAAGCGGATGGCTAAGGCCATCGAAGCGAGCCGGACGCGAGCGAACAGCTTGCGATGGGAGGCTACGCAAGTGAGGCACAAGCCGAACGATAGTGGCCAAGTCTTGCATGCTCCACCATTATGACAAGTGCTCGAACTAAGATTTTTGGAACTTTTTTTAAAATCTTCTAAAAATTCAACAGGTTCAGCGTTTAAAAAGGAATCCTTCAAGGATTCCTTTTTTATTTGAGCTTTTCCTACATGATAATGAACAATCACTCCATTCTCACATACCTCAATTTTTGCAACTAGTTTCTTAATGATTTTATTTTTAAGCTCTGAATCTTTATTACCAAAGTCCTTTCAAGCTTTTTTTAAAGCTTTGGTATAATCAATATAGTCTTTAGTTTCACAAAGTTTATCACTGCCTACTTGATTGTTATTTTTAAGAGTTAATAACTCTTTATTTGCCTTCTCAGACTTATTCTTAAGCTTTATAAGTATTTCATAAAATGAATCTGCTGGTACCTCTATTGGAAGCTTTGCGATCCTCTCAGTTTTAACGGTGCTTTACTTTTTATAATTATCTATTTCTCTTTTGATCTCTTCGGTTTTCTTTTTTATTGAACTATCACTTTCATATTCTTTTTGAGCCTCTAAAATTAATGACTCTGAGACCTTGCTATTAGTTAAAATTTTTAAAATAAGTTCATCAATGATTGCAGGCCACACAGCTTTTGCTTCAAAGGTCTTCCCATCTTTTTTTCTTAAGACTCTCTACCTCTTAAGGGTTAAGAGCTAAATAAGAGGCAATTAAGAGGTTAACTCTAAAGTCATTTTATTATGAGACTTCATTAGGAAAGTTCAGACAATTAAGTCAACGATATGAATCACTTAAGTTAAGAATGGAATTTCCAATAGTTATTAAAATTGAATTTTTATTTTTGCAAACAATTCTCATTTTTTCGCATGGGCTGCCATAGTCAATATAAATTTAAAATAATTACTTAAGTGTACAAACTTTTTTCTCAGGTTTTGGACAATTCATTGCTTCGCGTATTTTTTGAGACTGCAGCAGTGCTTTAATCCTAAACCTTCCTCCTGGATGTGTAACAGTATTTCCATTATCGTCACAGCGATCGCCATAATTTTGTGCTAATATTTGAAGCTTCTTTTCATAAGAAAAACTTTGATCGTGAATATATTCACCTAGAGCTTGAGCAGCCCAATAGTCACTAATAAGCTCCCGTGCTTGATAAAAAGCAATATTTTTCGACGAACGAATAACTTCCAGTACACCATTTTTACTTCGTTTATGAATTTCAACTGGGCCAAGTTCCTCAGCATAATTTCTCTGCAAGCATTTAAGATATTTATTATACATTTTTGGGAAAACAATACTATCTATGTTATGAGCAATTTCATGAGCCATTATAAAAAAACTTCCATGTATTGTATTTGATGGGTCTTGATGCTTTTCTAGATAAGTAAGTATACTCTCAGAACAAACTAATGCACCATATATAGCATTTTTATTATCGGTATAGGACATACCTGTTGGATTTTCCGCTGAACAGCGATTTCGACGGAGTAAATTAGCTGTTTTGCTCTGAGTTCGAGAATCATTGGACTTATATTTAATTTGGTGACTGTAAAAAGCTTCGGTAGCTTGAATGACTTTTTTTAACCTTTTTTTTGATGATTTTTTTATTCTTTGAGTATCAATTGCTTCAATAAGATAATCTTTAATTATACCAGAGCTATAATAAAGTTCTTCTTCTGTTCCAACTTTTTCAGTTAACTTAGATGTATAAAGTAAACGAACTTGATGACGCCATTCATCTTCAATTGATCTCTCATTAATATCCCGACGAGACTGAAAACTCTTATTATATTTTTGGTTTATCTTCTTAAGTGCTTCTTGCTCTATTTTGTCATAAGCATTTTTTACTATTTGTTTTTTCTCATCTCGTCTAAATTGAGCAAGTGAGCATATCGTAGTGTAGGGGTCTTTACAAAAATCAAGAGAGTTTTGCTGGGCTTTATTACATAAATTCTGTCGGGATTGCATCTTATCAATAATTTCGTTAGGGTTTAAATTGTCTTGGATAATATTCTTTTGACTTTCAGTACTGGCATAGCCTATATGACTGAAAATAAAGAATATAAACATGTTGAAAACCATCATAAACATAATATCATTTAAGGCTATTTTTTTATATCTGGGTAATATTTTCGGAGAATAACTATAAAGTAAACGGTGTAACTCAAAGTGAGTACTATAACTTCTCTCATATAAAAACCTAATTAAATAGAGAATATTTGAACTGAAAAACTCAGGCTTATAAACAAAGGCATCCAATTGATGCCTTTTTTAATTTCTACATATTATTTTCCATAAACTCGCTCATAACTCAAATTTAGAGAAGTACCGGTCATTAATTAGGTCATAAATAGATGATAAAATACGGCTCATTTCCTCTCCTTATCAATTTTCTGTGATCAGGTCCACTTCAGTCTTCGATAAATCTAATACTCTTATTGAGTCGGACTTCTTTAAGCGTCCTAAGTGCCTTCTAACAGTAGCTGTCGATAAATTAAATATTCGAGCTAATTCATGGGTAGATTTGCCTTCAATCCATTTCATTTTTGCCAACTTTGAAAGATCTAGCTTTTCTTTAAACCACCTACACTCATAAAACTTTTTTAAAACCAGTGGCTTAAAGTGAGTTTTCAATACTTTTGATCGACTTTCATTTAAAATACTCGGTTCAAGTACTTGTAACAGTGGCCCACCATTCAACCCACTACGCGAACTCGCAACCAGTGGTTATGAAATAAAACTCTAATCATTGAATGAGTTTTTCCAATAATATGGATGAACATCTGAAAGTTTTTTAGTAAGCCACTTAGTAGAGTCATCAGGGTCTGTTACTGCCACTTCAACACTTGGGCCCCACAAGTATAATCTTTCCAGACTCTGTATACATCGCAGCTGCTCCTTTCCAGTCTTCACCATCAGGAAATCTTATCTTTAGAAAATTAATTGCTGCATCAACAAGGTTTTGGTCTAACTTCATAATTATGCTGCCAGTTCTCGAGCATTTTTAAGTTCCCACTTTGCCTGCATAGTAACCCAAAATTCAGCGCTAATACCAAATACTCTTTCCAGATCAAGAGCAAACATTGCACTCATACCACGTTTATTATTGCATATTTCAGAGATCTTTCTTTCTGCACAACCAATCTCTTGAGCTAACCACTTTTGAGTTAAACCACGCTCGTCAAGAACCATTGTCTTTAAGAACTCTCCGGCTGAGTATCTAACTTTCATTTCGATCATGGTAATCTCCTATTTCAACGTCAATAAATTCACCTTTAGAGTATTTAAAAATAATACACCAAGGCTTTTCTATCGTTATTGACCAGTATTCCTTCATACTTTCTTTTAGCTTGTGAAGCTTTAATGAAGGTGGCTCACAGATCTTTTTTAAATCCTCAATTCCATTAACATCACTTAATGCCATTAATAAAAAGATCGTTCTTTTATTTAATCTTTCAGGAAACTTCTTAGAAGCTCCTTTATTAACCATATCCTTAGTAATTTTTCCATTTATGGACTTTATCATATTTACAAATTACCACATACTGTAAATTTACCAAGAAGTATTTCTCGGAGTTATAAAAATTAGTACATGACTGAACTGTTTCCTCTTAACATAGATTACAGCTTGTAACTTACTGGAAATACATTTTATTCAATTTAATATTACAAATAAGTTTTAATGAGGAAACGCCAATTCATAACCAAAAACATGAATTAATTTAAGAACTTATACTTGAGGAGACAAAGTTCGCGTCAGGGTTGCGATGGACCACCACAAATTTTTGGAGAATTTATTTTTCAATCATTTGACTTAAAAGCCTCACATCTGTGGGGCTTTTATGTATGACCGCCTGTCAATATAAAAATAAATCTCTTAACAAAACCTT
>CAYFHZ010000085.1:0-9179 GCA_964342535.1 uncultured Bacteriovoracaceae bacterium
TTTATAATAATGGGGAGATTTACATGAATTTTTAGGGCAGTTTCTTTTCATGCAGCTTTAAATGCAAGAAGGTAGAAAGTTAAAGTCAGTAAGTAATTGAAACCACGAGAAACTTATATCCCGATTGTGATAAAAAGGTAGGTGTATTTTCCCCAGCATAGTCAGTCGGTTTTCAAATTGTAACAAATATGCTTTATTAGAAGAATACGGAGGTAGTTATGATTAAAAATCCGATTATTGAAGAACTAAAAGTACTAAGAGACCAAGTCAAAGTTCAAAGCCATCTGCTTAAAATGGAAGCTAAAGATGAGTACCAAGACTTAGAGAAAAAATTTGAAACTTTTAATCAAAAAGTAGAAGACTCAGCTCAAAAGCTTGGCGAACTGACTGAAGAATTTTGGACTGGAAATCATGAAGAAATTCAAAGCTTAAAAACAAAGTATGAAGAGTTCAAAAAGACATTCACAGAAATGAAATAATTTATGGCCCTCACCGAGGGCCTTTGTTATTTGTTTGGTATAAGATGCGTACCACAATTAATTTGAGAGATCCCTTCAAACGATTCAAGTAAAAACTTCTTCCCATAAGCATTTAGACCTTCATCTCCATAGAAGTTAATAAGTTCATTTGAGAATTTAATTTTTTTCTTATCAGTTAAACTCGTCCAGTAGCGATTTAAAAAAGTTCTTATATGCCCTGCTCTGCCATTGTAATCAGTAGTATGGCCAAGATGAAATAGATTTATCATTTCTTCAGATGTTAAGTTTTTGTAAATTTGACTTAACTGAGCAGTAACAGTGTCTAAATGATAAAGCTGTTTATTATCCATCAAATATGAAAGATATATTTTCTTTATATTTTTTATCGTGATCCCATGCTGTTTGAGATAGTTTGGATTTAAGATTGTTTGAAAATGGAGCGATTGCATCTTATCTAGATGCTCAGGGTCTTCTAGAAGATATGCTACATAATTTCTAATGATCCTCTTTAGAGTTTTTTCATCTAAACTATTTAATCCCTCTTGGATACGCTTTTTGAAAATATTTCGAGGAATGGATTCACTTACACCTGTCTTGTTTACATATTCACTCATTGTTAAAAGTTTAAGAAGTTGTTCCTCTGTTTGAATCTGGTAGTCTGGAAGGTACTCGTAAAAATTCCATATAACTTCATCAAGTCCTCTGTTATCCATAAGAAACATTGAATACAATTCATTAATTTTTTCAGCTGGAATTTTATCAGCTATCATATCATGGATAAGTAATTTATTATAAAAGTCATCATTATTAATGACACTTCTTTTTTCTCTACTACTGATAAGATCATCTACAAAACTCATTCTCCATTTTGCACGTTCTTCTCGATTAATACCATTTAGCATTTTGACCAGCTCATTTTCAAAAATAATTCTTACTCCATAGCTTTGTTCAAGCCTTTCTAGGTATATAAGTTTATTTAAAGACTCACCTGATCTTTCTAAATTAGAACCATAGATTCCTGCTGCTACTTCTCTTAAGTGATGAGGATATTTATCATAGTCTCCTATAATAATTTCCATAATAGATTGAACTTTAGGAACTTGATCTTCTACTAGAACAAGATTATTGCGTTTTAAAATAAGCTTCATCGATAATTCGTCAGTGTTTTCATCCAATGTAGCAATAAATTCTTTTGTGATTTTTTCTCTCGTCTTATCATCATAGGTTCTCATGGAACGCTCAAGACAAATGTGTAACGCAGATTTTGATTCTGAATCAACATTTTTAGAAAGATAAGGAAAGAGAATATCAAATAAATCGGGTTGTATGATGGCATTTCTCATATGATTCAAGAAATCATTTTTACTTGCACCCTTCTTAAGAAGCTTTGTAAATAAATCCTCGTAAAAAAGATCTTTTTCTTTGAGTTTTAACATAAGAAATTTGAATAATAGTTCATTTTCTTTATTTGTTAAAGAGTGCTGGACATCTAAAGATTTCAAAAGACCTGATTGAAATAGTTCACTGTCTAGATATTTTACTTTATCCTGTTTCGCTTCATAAAACTTTTTAAGAATCACTCCTGAAAAATGGATTTCAAAATGTGCTGCGACTTCTTTAGATGCATGACTTGAAACTAGCTTGGTCAAATCATAGAGCTCTTCCAGACTATCAATACCATCTAAAATATAGCGTAGTCTTTTATAGTCAATAGTATCAAAAAAACCAACATTAAGTAGCCTATCTAAAAACTTTTCTTTGGCCTTCATATCCGAAATCTGACTAAAGACAGAGATAACTCCTTCGTCATCTTGAAAACGCCACGTTTTATCAAAGATTTGATCAAAAAGTTCGGTAAATTTTCGATCAAAAATAAGTTGGTATTCTTTAGGTGTTAGAGGTTTTACTTGTTGTTCTCCAAAGTTTTTTAATCCCTTAGTTAATTTTTGTAACTCTGGTAGTTTAAAATATTCAGGTTCACGTCCTTCTGCATGGGAGTACAAAAGTTCTTTAACCATAGCAATTCGAAACTTTTGAAAAGGTTTCACTGTGTGACGAAGCATATTTTGATAAGCTGTTACTGACTTTGAAAGATCAAAATCACTTACGAGATGAATGGGTGTCTCAATCCCTGCTTCTAAATTGGCCCAAGCAAAATAGAGTCTATTACCTCTTCCATTTAAATCATCTTTAAAATGTATACTTACAAGATCTCTTAAAAGATTTGTTGATGTCCCAGTTAAATAATTTACATCTTTACCATAGTATTTTGCAAAGACATCAGTTAAAAGCTCATCTAGAATTTGTTTATTTAGTTTATGTCTAAGATCTTTATTATGATCACCAGCTAAATCTCTTTCATAATCCAATGAGCTTAACTGATTATAAAGATTGTCACTCAGCTTTCCTTTTAAGTGTTTAAAGTGGGCCACATCTGGATAGTGATACCGAACTAAGTAGTTTACTTTATCATCCATAAGTTCCGCTTCGACACTTAAATAGGGGTTAGATTTTAATACTGCCAGATCAACAATCGTTGCCTTGAATTTACCATTAATAGTCCCACCTGCAGTAATGCCTTCTCCGCGAAGCATTTCGTCATAAGTTAAATGAGGATTACCAACTAAATCTCTATGTATTTGAGTTAACAGATCTTTTTGATTTTGGATCCACTGCTCTTTTGACATTCCTGCTGCCCTAAACTCTCCATCATTTGAAATACCGACGGAGGCTTTTTTAGGATCAATTTCAAATCCTAAGTGTAGATCATGTTGATTAATATACTGATCATTATTATTTCGATATATCCCATGAAGAAGTATTTTTTGATAGAGCATTCTAAATTTCTCGAAGTTCTCGGGCTCGAACTGACTCCACGCCGTGTCTTGGACATCAAACCCCATATCCTTAAACAAACTTAGAGACCTAATATAGCTTAGGCCATCTTGATAAAAACTAAGCATTAAAAGACTTTCAAGTGTTTTTCCCTTTGGCTGATTTCGTACACCATTCCATAATGCTTTATAAAAATTCACATCACGAAAACTCTCTAATTTGATATTTTCTATATCTTTGCTGTCTTTTAAACCTAATTTAATTTCAATTATAGAATCTGAATTATGTAAAACATGCCAATCCGAATCAAGATTTTTTATGAGTGGAATACATTCTCCAAGTCTAGCACTTTGAGCGTGAGTAATATTTTGTCCTAAGACTTGTCCGACAATATTACCATCATAGATATAAGTTCCTTTCTTTTGAGTAATTTCTAAAACGGCATCACCAAAATCCATTGAACTAGTAGAAGATTTAGCAACATAAAATCCAGGTCCAAAAGCCTGCCTCATTTTCGACTCGGTGTTCAAAAAATGCATTTCACCAGAACTGATATGTCCGTCAAGTGACCACCTAATTACATTATCAAGAGAAGTCCAATGATAAAATTTTTGATCTGCTGGTGTTTGCTTCAATAAGGATTTAATTCGATTGAGTTGATCTAGTGAAACAGATATTCCCCCCCCGAGATCACAACGAGCTAATGATTGAAAAGAAAATACAAAGAACAATAAAGCGACAATCAACTTAGAAATAATCATGTAAACCTATCGACAATTATTCTCATTTTCTCAATGACTAAAAATTAAATTTTTAATTTTTCTTAATAAATAGATTTCATTTTAATGCCTATATTCTTGGGCATATATTTTTTATGAGAAAAATGTGCACAAAAACTTGCCAACTAAATCGCTGAAATCACATGGGTACTGAATACATCCTAATCGGCTCAGATAATAATCCTGAAGTACTAAATCATTAGCTAGAGCATTTGAAAAACTTATTCCTTGTCCCTTTTAAAGAAATATCTATTGAGCCTTGCCAATATATTCTTTTCCGCCCATAAAACGTCTAAGTTTCTCTGGAATATATATAGATCCATCAGCTTGCTGATGATTTTCTAAAAATGGAACAAGAATTCTTGGTGAGGCAATCGCTGTATTATTAAGAGTATGACAAAATTGAACATTACCTTCACTGTCACGATATCTAAGACCAGTACGTCTTGCCTGCCAGTCAAGTAAAGAAGAGCAGCTATGAGTTTCTCGATATTTTTCTTCACTTGGAACCCAAGATTCAATATCAAACATTCTATATTTTCCAAGCCCCATATCTCCAGTACAACATTCAACAATTTGATATGGAAGTTCTAGTTCATTTAGAATTTCTTCTGAAAGCTCTAACATAAACTGGTGCCATTTCATTGATTCTGCTTCATCATTTTTACAAATTACAAATTGTTCCACTTTAAGAAATTGATGAACTCGAATAAGTCCTCTAACATCTCTTCCTGCACTTCCAGCCTCTCTTCTAAAACATGGAGAATACCCTCCCATTTTAATTGGAAGATCTGCTTCATTTAAAATATCACCCTTATAAAGACTATTAATTGGAACTTCAGCTGTACCTGAAAGATACATATCATCTTCGGGCATATAATATACTTGGTCTCGTCCATCAGGAAAATGCCCCGTTCCCACTAAAGACTCTTCTCTTACAAGTGATGGAACTGACATGACATCAAAATTTTTGCTATAAAGCTTATCCAGAGCAAAATTTAAAATTGCTTGCTCTAGAAAAAGTGCTTCATTTTTAAGAGCATAATTTCTACTTCCTGATATAACAGGAACTTTTTTGAAATCGGCCCAATTGTGTTTTTCTAAAAGATCAACATGATCAAGAGGTTCAAATGAAAACTTTGTCTTTTCCCCTTGAGTTTTAATAACGATATTATCCTCATCGCTTTTTCCGACAGGAGCGTGAGAAGATGGTAAATTAGGAACTTGCATAAGAAGTACTTTTAACTTTTCTTCATTCTCTGTAAGTTCTGGTTTAACAGCATTAATTTTTTCGCCAATATCTTTACCATTTTGAATAAAATTTTGTCTTTCTTCTGGAGCTGCAGACTTGATTGCTTTAGCATTTTGATTTCTTTGAAATTGTAACTCTTCTAAGCTTTTACGTCCTTCAAGAACCTTTGCATCTAGCGCTAATAAATCATCGACATTAAGACTTAAATTTTTAAGCTCTACTGCTTTTTTAACGTCTTCTGGATTTGATCTAATAAACTTAATATCAAGCATTTCTTTCCCACCTATTTAAAATTAGTTTACGACCTAGCATATAACATATCTTGTTAAAGGAAAAGACTAGCTGTGCTTATTTCTATAAGCTGACGCAAAGACCCACAAACTGCTTGCCTCCAATGGCAATGATGATAAGCTCTGTTATACCAAGAGATTTATCATCACTCACTTTTTACCTCTGTGTTAATCCATTTTTAAGAAACATCAAAATCATATGCTTTTGATGATCATTTAGAATAATTTGTTTATTTTTCATAATTTCATGAGCATGATTTTTCTTTTTAAAAAGCATATAATGATTTGTTTCCACAAAGAGTCGCTCACCAAAAATACTTTTAAGACCATCAATCCAAGTATCATTGTATGTATCAATTGCATCAACACCATTTGTATAATGATCCATTACTTCCTCTAAGGTTTGATAAGCCCCAGAGTGAAAATAGGGTGCCGTTAGGGCAACATTTCGAAGAGGGGGTACTCTGAAAGTATATCGATCACTATCATTATGTGTAACAAGAAAGCGTCCTTCATCATTATTTCTTATATCCTTACCGGGACCGATTTGGGGCGAAGCAACACCCATAAATTCATTTCCGCCTAAATGACTTCCTGTGTGACAGGTTATACATTGTCCGTGAGTCATAAATAAGAAAGCTCCCATCTTCTCTGGATGTGTCATTGCATTTAAATCACCTCTTAAATATTTATCCCAAGGAGTTTGATTGGCCGCAAAATTTATTTTTATAAAATACGCTAAAGCACTTGCGATATGGCCAATATTTATGGTTTCTGTTGGATAAGCTTCTCTTAGTAGTACTTGATACTCTTTTTCACTCCAAAGCCTTTTTAAAATAAGTTTCCATTGCTCAGGCATTGAATCAGCGTTTGCAATTTCATTTGTCCCTTTACGACCAAGCATCTCTTGCTCTGTAACCATTGGAAAAAGAACCTGTGCAGCAAGTGTACCGGAAAGAGCTTCTACGATTTCCCAGTTTTCAGGATAATCTCCATTAAGTGTATCTTCAGGAGTAGTATACTCATCCCAGTCCTTATTATACTCTACTCTTCCATCCCAAAATAAAAATTGTAAATCATCATCTCCAGTATTAAATAATGCCGGAGTATTTCTAGCTCCAATTTGGTGATGAGCATTTGCTTTTCTAGTTCCATCAAAGTTAAATGTTCCCCCTTCCCCAATATTAACAGGAAGAGAATCTGTACTTGCAAATCTCTCATCATGACAGGTAGAACAACTTATATTTCTATTACCTGATAAGTTTCGATCATTAAAAAGTTTTTGCCCTAAGCGATATAATTTGGGTTTGTTATTTGTTACAAGTGCAAGTGGCTTAAGGTTAAAATCTTTAATATATTGGGCCAAAACCTCATCTACACGGTTTTGAGCTTGAGAAATATTCGTCCAAAACAGAATCATCACCAAAAGTAACTTCATAAAACATCCTTATATCCTAAAAGTACTTCATATCTAATTTTTTTGTATCTGAACAACAATAATGCTCATATTAAAACATTTTTTTAATTAGTTTGATTTATCTTTACTATTTAAAAGAGTTTACAAGAATCTATTGGCCACAAGTTGAAGTTCTAGAATAAATTAGTAGAATATTTTATGATCTATCAACACAAAAAACTTATGTTAAAATTTATTTATTTTTTACTTTTCTCTATATCTACTGTTACTGCAGGTGAGATCTCTACTGGTATTGGGTATTTAGATATGGAAGACTATCGAATTGATAATGAAATCAATCCACTCCCACTTGGTTGGAGCACCATACCCTTTATTGCTTATCGATCAAAATATATCTCGTTTTATGGACCAAATGTCACCATCCATCTTTTAAGAGGCCCTATTAGTTTTTCACTGAACCTACAAGCAAAAGGTGATCGATATGAGGGACATGAAGTTGAGAAAAGAGAAACTTCCATAAATGCAGGTGCACAGTTGAGACTGTACTTTTTAAGCCTAAAGACAATGTCAGATATTTTTCATACCTATAATGGAAATATAAATGAAGTAACTCTTGGCCATCGCATTGGCATTAGTTCAAAAATTTTTCTAGCTGGTATGTTAGGATATGAATATGTTAACAACTCCTATGTAAACTACTACTACGGTGTAAAAGAATCTGAAATTGGTTTTTTCAATACCTATAAAACTGGTAATGCTAGAAATGAGATCCTTAACTTGAATCTTACGTATATGCTAGGAGAAGGGCAATCTTTGAATCTTGGCTACAAATTTAAAAAATTAGATCCTGTTATATTTGACTCACCAACAGTTGCAAAAAGATCTTTTAAATTATGGAATGTTTTTTGGAGTTTTTCATATTAAGACCTTTTAATATGTGCATAATTTAAAATAGCCACGAAGATACTTCCGCCTAAAAGGTTTCCAATAACAGCTGCCAAGATAAAACTTAGGCCTTGTATTATTTGGGGATCTTTAGCCAAGAAAAAACTTCCAAATATTTCGGCTGAACCTGCGATACTGTGGTGAAGACCAGCAAGTCCAATAATAAATGTAACAATATAGATACAAAATATCTGTCCACTTGCAGTAGGACTCGAATGAATAAGCCATCCCCCTTGGGCCATAAGCCAACCTGCAAGAACTCCACTTAAAACCACTTCATAAAAAGAAAATGACAGTAAATGCCCACTCACTTCGTTAAAACCTGCAGCTGCATGAATAACAGTATCTGAAGAAGCAATCAAATAAGAACTTAAAAACGTTCCTAATAAATTCCCCCCTAAAACAATTGCCCATAATCTTAATAAGGATTTCATATTAGCTTTCTTATCTAGAATAGGATAAACCGCTGTTGCAGTATGCTCGGTAAATAATTGAGTTCCACTCATGATACAAATAATAACCCCCAAAGGGTAAACGAGGGCCATCATAAGACGATCCATAATAAAACTATCTGAGTATATTTGTGAAGCAAGTGCAACACACATTGCTGCAAAACCTAAAATAAGGCCAGCTGACAATGAAGATAACATCAAGGACAAATTTGTTCTTTTATGTTGCTCAATACCTTCATGAATCGCTTTTTCTAAAATATCATTTGGATGTCTAACTGCTTCATCAATCCTTTTAATTATAACTGGAAGATAATTTCTATCTTCTGTTTCACGAACTCGCTCACGATATGTCTTAGTCGCTTTATTTTCCTGATTGACTCCCTCTGGAAGAATAATAGTTTCTTTTAAGCTCATAAAATTTCCTTAGATTGAAGGTAAGTTGTATTACCTATACTATTTATAGAATATGTACTGATGAAGTAAATTACTTCTCATATATGTCTACAAAATGTGTAAAGATCTACAAAACTTAAGACATTTGAATAGTTTTTTCTGTGATTAGTTTAGCAACCGACTCTATTAATGATTTAGGTTGTACCGGCTTAGTTATATGAGCACTAAAGCCTGCTGCTTTTGTTTTGTCTTTTTCTTCTTTCATTGCATGAGCTGTTAAGGCCACAATCGGTTTTGAAAATGATCTTGACCTTAGTTCTTTTATAACTTGAAAACC
>CAYFHZ010000086.1:0-9130 GCA_964342535.1 uncultured Bacteriovoracaceae bacterium
TTGTTAAATGGTCAGGCAAGTCTATTCTTGTTTGAGAATAGCCGCTGCCATTTTTTTGCTTGGAATCTATCTTTATATTTGAAAGAAACAATTCTCCAGTTTTCATATTATCAGGGATTGCAATTTTTAACTCGATTGTTTCATCACCTTCTTTACTTAAGAGTTTAGGGTAAAAGTCAAAAACTCCTTCATATGAAGTATGATAAAGATCAAGCATGACTCGACTGAGATTTTTATTATGAGGGATAGGCAAACTTATATTATATAAGGTGTGATTATTTGATTTACCAGTTTGTGTGAGCTTGATCTTTTTATCGCTAAAAGTTGAAATATCATACTTAAGGTGCTCGTGGGTTCCGGGAATTTGAACTGATTTACTCTGTTCGAGCCTATAGTTAGAAAAATTTCCTTTCTTATCATAAATCTTAAAAGCACCTAATTCATATTTTCCAGGATACATTCTCTCTAGACTGCCGGGCGCACCAGGTGAGAGTTCAAATTCTCCAACAAATGTATCTTTTTTACTTTTATGGGGGACTAAATTTATTGTTTGTTGATATGCTGAATGTTCCCAATGACCCTTTAACTTATCCTTATCTTCATGATTAAGGTTGAAGGACAGTGAGTCAATTCCAGAGTTATGATCTACAGCTCCATTGATTTCGAAGAGAAGCTTTGGATTTTTCCCAGGTTCCTCGACATATTTCAAGTCGATTGCTGAATCAACTTGAAAATCAATGAGCTGTTCATTCTTGAAATAAGGAAGTTCTACATCTTCATTTAATGATTCTACATAGGCCACTAAATTCTCTCTAACGAATGAATAATATTCAACTTCATTAAAAATATCTGAACGAAAATATAACAACTTTGATGGAGCTTCTGTTCGCAATAGCTCTGGTTGATTTACATAGGATGAAAAATGTTCTGCAAAGTCTTCATTAACATTGTTTTCAGCATAAGTACTAATAAACTCTACAAATCCAGGTTTTACTTTTCCATTTTCCCAACTTATATCTTCAAAATTATCTTTATCCTCTTGTGGCATTCCGTGATAGTAAGCATGACCCAATTCATGAATAAATGTTCCTTCTCCTGTTGAGGAGGTAATACCTGCAAAAGCAAGATCAGACATGACTATTTCTTCACTATTTGGGTTGTAATATGCTGCAAATTCTTTTCCATTAATTATTATTTTTTTTCCTTTTTTCAGTCTGAGAATTCTTTTCAGTTTTAACCTATTTACGATCTCATCGTCAGGGAGATCAATAAACGTTTTTAGAACCATACCCAACTCTTCCTTGGAGAATTCCCTATAATCTTCAATTTGAGGATCGCTACTTCTGGCCGATAGGGAAAAATTGTATTGATTCTCGATTACTTTTTTAATAGCTTCTTCTGAAGCTATAGCTCTATTTAGTTGTTCAAAAATTGTGTTTGAAAAATGTGTAGACTGAGTAGTTACTCTCTTTACCTCCCCGTTAAGTTCAAACGTTGTGTTTACAACTTCTGAGAAATTAGAGCCAATTAATTCATTACTAGCATTTGATCCAAATTTTAGAACTACTGTACTATCCGTACTTTTATTATCTCTCCAAACTAGCTTAGGGCCAGCCTCTCCTGTTGTTGATAATAAAATTTCACGTTCATCACCTAGCTCCATCACTTCACAATATGATAGTAAATAAGCCAAAAAGCCTGATGAAAAAAGAGGGCCGTCATCTATTATTCTGATATTACATTTATTTTTAAGCTCTCTAAGAACTTCTTTGCGTTCGTAGTTTTTCAGTTCAATACGATGTGGATTTGCAAAAACAAGTGAAGTTCTAAGTTGATTTAGATTTATGGATTTATCATTTTCTACTACTTGAGTGATACTTTCATTACTTGCTGTAGCATCATCACTATATCCACATTTTTTATAAATAGTCTCTACGTAGCCTTCAATTGCTGTTTGGATTTCTTGAAGAAGTGATACCGACTTAGTTAATTCATCTGCATTTGCGAACTGACAACAGCAAATCAAAATAATGAATAAGTACTTCATAAATAATCCCCGATAAACTAAATATGAAGATATATAAGCAAGCTGTATGCCATATTTATTAGTGATAATTGAGTATTATATTAGTTAACTAGCTAATAACACTGATTGAAATGATCGAGAATGATTAATTTTTGGACAGTTAGTAAAGTTTATATACATTTGAATCTGATAAGGTCGCGGATTAAGAGGTGAATGCTTGCAGTATCGAACTTCGTTAATCACACACTTAAAACCGAGAAAGAGCTCTACTTTTTATAAACATATTAAAGCCAAGTTTAATTTAAGCCGCGAGCTTGATAATTTCTGATTTCTTAAATCTATAATCTTTACCTTCTTTAGTATATTTTATCTTTCCATCTTTAATTCTTCTTCTCATTGTCGATTCGGAAATACCTAGAAAAGCACAAGCTTCTTGAAGAGTCATAAGATCTGAGCTTGCAAACAATTTCATTGAATCAGTAATGTCTATTCCAATTACATGGCCTTGCTTGTCATAACGAACGATCACTCCGTCTTTATAGACAGATTTTGATTCAATTTCATCTGTAAAATCGATAGAAAGATAATCAATGTCAGAGTCGTGATGGATTTTCATTATTGCACCTCAAAGTCAATCATTACCGTAATAATCTCAAATTCATTTTTGGATTTGAGTAATGTAACAGCGGCAATCGAGTTATCATTTCGTCCCTTGATTTTTTTATAATAAATAAATTTATCTCGGGACTGTTTAATAGTACCATCCGATTCAGTTAGGATAAGCTCTACTTCTATTGTTGATATATTTCGTTCGAGCATTCTATCCACAGCATGTGGGCGATACTTAATATTCATATAAAAATTATAGCTCAAGCCAATTAACTGGTCAATATGTATTCAGGAACTGGTCAATTAAATGAGTGAAGTAATTTAAGAGTACTCTTAATTCGCTAAATTTTTCTACTGGTACCGCTTCCAACCCATGTCTGCTAAATACCCTGATACACAACCATTGGGTGCATATATAACCCCACCAGATGGACAGCTCATTAGGGTAAGGGACTGAGTACACATAACATCCTTAGGTGGTGTACTCGCTTTTTCAAAATCTTCCTGACATTGCTTAGATAATTCATTAATTTTACTTATCAGAGGTTTAGAACATATCTTATCTTCACTAACTCTTTGCTTTGGCCTAATTCCTTGAATAGTTTGTTCTAAAGCTTTCGCATCTATCAAATCATCATAGAAACTAAGTAAAAGTTTACATGCCTTACTTTCATCTTCATCAGAGCATTTCGTATTTTTTAGTTCTTGAAAACAGTTTTTAAATATCCCTTCCATTCCATCAAGTGAAAACATAGAATTCGCATTTTCTATTCTATCTTTACTGAAACACCATGTTACAAATTGATTAATTTTGGTTCGGCTTTTAAAGCGAAACATTCTTCGGTGAGCATTAAAGTGGTCTTTTTCAAGTGAAAATCTTTGCTCTTCACTTTCGCTATCCATTAAGTTATCAGTAAACTCATAAGACCACGAAAAAGGAATATAAAAGAAGAGTATTATCAAAATTTTCATCATTTTTTAATAATAATCTTATTTCGCCTCTGTAGTGAACTTACATGCTTTAATCACTACTTATCACTTTATATGAAAATCCTTATACCTTAAAAATATGGCACTCTTTCACTATGTTTATAGTAGATTTTACTTTATGGAAGTTTCCATGATTCTTTTAAGACATTTTTAGCAAGGTCTTCGGGAGTATTATCTCCTAATTCGGTCAGCCCATTTTTCAAAAATTCAATTAAATCCCTTTTCTCTAAATCTGAGAGACCAAGACCTAGGCTTAATCGTTTAGATTTTAAACTAAGTTGTTCATTAATATCGACTATAGAATCTGGTCTTAAAAAAAGTTGATTAAAAATACCAAAATTATCGATATACATAGAATTAATATTTATTGGATCATATTGAGTTAATGATAAAACTGGATCGTTATAGTGTTCGACAACATCTTCTAATGTTATAGCAATTCCAGAAGAAAAATATGGACTTGTTAGTGAGATATTTCTTAGAGGTGATACAATGGCCTTAAATTTATCGTCTTTTTTCCCGGTAGTATCAAATAAGCCATAGTCTATAACTTTATGTGACTGGGAAAGTCTCGGAACTAAAGTATTTTCAAAGGAAAAATCACTTAGATGTTTACCACTGTGACAATTTGCACATTTAGCTTTACTAGAAAAAAGAATGGCACCTCGTTTCTCGCTATCGGAAAGAGCAGAGAGGTCACCCCCTTAGATATTTATCCCATTTAGTTTCTGTTACTTGAAAAAAATATTTTTCAAAATGAGCAATTGCATTTGCAATATGTCCAATATTAATCTTGTTATTTCCAAAAGCTTCTTTAAAGTACCTTTTTAGATTAGGGTCATTAACCAAAGTAAAAGTTATTTTCTCCCAAACTTCAAGATTTGTTAAGGTTTGATTTTCTTCACCTCTCATCTCAATCAAATCGACCATCGGAAAAAGCGCTTGAACTGCCAACGTTGAGTCAATAGTCTTTACAATATCTTGGTAAGAGACTTCATTATTGTTAAAACCTTCATCAGGAGTTTTCCAACCTTGGGTCGTCTTGTGAACTCTTCCATCAGTAAATAGTGAATTAAATTCTTTATGACCTTTATTATATAAAGGGCGCGTATGTCTTTTTGTTACACTTGCTGTATTTTGAAATATCCCAGAAGGCATTCCTGCGTATAATGTTCCCACACCTAAGGCCAAAGGAAGGTTATCCCCAGAGCCTAAAATAGACAAATGACATGCGAAACAACTCTTATCACCGCTTAAAGATAATCTTAAATCTCCAAATAATTTAGAACCTAATCTTATCAGCTCAGGTTTAAAGTCTTTTAATCTCTCAACTGGTTTATAATTAAATTCACTAATATACTCAGAAAGTTCTCTATCCAAAGAATCAGCAAAAGCTAAATTAGTAAATTTCATTAAGAATAATAAAAAGATTATTGTTTTCATAAGGGGAACCTTACATCAATCAAATAATTTATAAATAAAAAAATAATTATCATAAAAACTTAAGGTCTCAATGATCATTATAGTGCAAAAATACATGGCTCACTGAGGGGGTAATTAAAGTTTTCTTAAAAAGTCACTTTTTGCGGTGGTTTTTTAAGCGAGATTTTGAGTTAATTATTTGATACCGGGGGAGAACTTTTTACTAGATTACAAACGTTAAGAAGTACCTCTTAAATACATTAAATCATGAAGACTTACGAATTGATACATAGTTAAATGATACTAAGGGGCGGGTGACATAGCGAAGCTACTAATTTTAAGGCTAATCAGCATCGATCTCAATTTGTGTTCAATTTTGTTCTTCACTGTTTAAACTTTATACAGTTTGAAGTTTATACAATAAAATTCCCCTCTTAAATAATGGCATCATTCTTGCGACGTAGTTATTAATTATTTCTAGGAGTGTATTATGAAAAAAATTAATCGAGTATTATTTTTATTTACTTTTATTTCAACTTCATTAGCTTCGCAGAGTGGTTTTTCCCTTGATGACTCATGTGTTCAGTATTATTTAGCTTCTGGTATCCCAAGTCTTGGTGGAGATATTATGAGAGCTTCACTAAGTATTTTATGTGATGAAGACGAAGATTCAAAAAATACGAAACAGGAGGAAGAACTTGGTATAGCTCTTCTTTCATACAATGAGATCAATAGCTTAAGATCAAATTTAGAACTTAATCAAAAGAAAGCTTACGAAAGATTTTTAGAAAAAAGGGTAGCTCTAAATAAAGTAAAAAATGAATTTATTGAAAATAAAAACCTGAACAAATCCTCCTGTAGTGAAGATCGTGGGTACAAGCAAGATTTGCTAGACGAGTTTCAATATATCACCTATCTTCCAGCCTTAAAATCCAATAGAAATGACTATCTAAATACAATCAAATCGTTAAGTGATCAGGCAGTTTCCAATATTGATGAAAGAAATGATAATTATGGTAGTGGGGAAAAGTATTTTAGTGAGATATTTATACTCCCTAAATATAATGATAAGTTAATTAATGTTGGGGACCGGGATACAGTAGTGAGATATTGCCAAGAAAAGGGCTTTAATTCCGGTAAAATCCAAAAGGAAGCTCCTCTTTATTTCAAGTGCTATACTTCCACTAATAATAAAGAAAGACGTTGGCGTAAAGATGAGTGGTCTTTTGACATTAAAACTCTATCGATTAAAAACTCAAGTGAATATTTTAGTTATTTTTGTATTCCAGTCCTATCGAATTCTGAATTCGATAAGGATGAATTAAGTAAAGAAACTGATAGAGCTAAAGATATGATATTAAAATCTAATATGAAAATAAATGATCGTAACCAATACGACTTGAATTATATAGATCTTCATAGCAAACTTAAAAATGCACTAAGTTATACTCTAAATGGTTTTTCGCTTGCTTTTAACGCAAGTGATAAAGCAGCAACTAAGTTATTTTACACCAAAAAAGGATATAATATAGATGGTTTACCTAATGAGGCAGATCGTAGTTCGAGAGGGGCGTTGTTTAATATGCAGAAATCGGATTATAGTATTAGCGTGCACTCTTTTTACGTCAAGAGAGATAAAGATATTGTCAAAACAATTAAGTGTGCTAATGAGCAAACTATTAGAGAACAAGTTGAAGCAGAACAAGAAAAAGTTAGAGCACAATTGAATGCAATTGACGAAAACTATAAAGATTCCTTTGTCCCAATGGATACAAATAGAAAGCGATCTAATGTGGAGGTAAGGTAACAATGAAAAAGTTTATAAATAAAATCATTATTTGTATTTTCGCTCTTTCCATTCTTTCAAGTGTCTATGCAAACGAACTACTAAGTGTTGATAAAGATATTGCTAAACATGAAGTTTTGTATAGTCTCTACAATTCTATTCGTCCCCAAAAGGTTGTTAGGAAGTGTAGTGGCGGCGGTATTGGTAGTTTTGTGACTTTGTTTAGTCATTTGGCTTCAGTGATGTCTTTAACTCTTTTGCCAGCACATTCAGTCAACACAACTACTTGTGAATCACATACAGTTGATGTTTCTATGAAAGAGTGGCTTAGAAACTTTGATGATAAAATAGCAGTAGGGCTAAGCTATAAAAATAGGCAAAAAATAAAGTTGACTGATAAGATAGAAAAAGAGTTTGAGGCTAATCCATTACTTACTTTATTCACAGTGGCATTGGAAACGATGGATGTTAGTGATCTTCAATTTGGTCAAAGATGCGCAGTTCTGAGTGATATGCTTTTGAGAGAAAATGTAGATGTAAAAAAGATGCTGTTACAGGGATATGAACACGAGAAGTCTCGTATTGAAAAATTAGAATCTCATATATCTAGTATGCTTGATATTTCAAACGATATATTAAGGTATGAACTTGGAAAAAAAATAAGTGTACCAGCTTGGCATATTGATCATGATAAATTAAATGTACAACTAAATTATAGTCTTGATGAGGAAGTGATATTCAATAAGGTTATACCACAAACTTGTAGTAATCTAAGTGAAGAAAGTTATTTAAAAGTATTAAGAAGGGCACTTGCTAAATCAGATCTAAATGATCTATATACTAGTTATCTTGCTGCAATGAAGATATACAGTGCTTATCATACTGCACTTTTAAATTATTTATTAGAAAATACTACTAGAGATCAGTTTTTGGGGGATACGTCGAGACCATAATCACTGAAGTTCTATCTGTTTCGATACTTCAGGTTTGTTTAAGTTTTATTTGTTAATAATAGGATAAAGATATAACTTCACTTATGCCTCCGAAATTCACTTGGGGGTATTTTTTTATAAATGATATTGGAAAATATCGAAAGATAGAAAAAGTTATATTGAAAGGATTGAGAAATTCTTCTCTTAAAGGTCTATTGAGATTTTTAACTAAAACTGCGGACCAATACAGTCTGGACTAAAGAGGGGGGCACTAACTCTTGACCCTAGCTCTGAACCACAGTCAGAGAGCAAGATGTCATTAAATGCTGCACTTGCTATTGTTCCCATAGAGTCTCCCTCTGCAAGATGTTCATTCCAGTCAAAGTAAAGTTCATATACAGCAGATGTCATTGTGGATATTTGTCTTGCAACAAGTGAAGGGTACCCTTTTTCAATTAAACCAGATGACATTAGCGCCCTGGCCCAATAATGATATTCTTTTCCTTTATTCACTTTATTTTGATGTCTTTTTGGTATCGCCCTAAATTTCTTGTTAGGGTATGCATTTGCAATTGTATCAAAGATACTTGAACCATTCTTATCTAATTTATTTAAAATAGCAATTGTGTCTTCTGGAAAATCTTTAAGCTCATTTATGAAACTTTTAAGACCTGCATGTCCTAAATTTTCCATTGCCATTAGCTCTATTGCAAGAAACCTGTCACCCTCTGCAGCTTTGAGTGCAATATCATAAAAGGAGTTAAAGTCGATTGGTCTCGTTTTATTAGCATAAGAGTCAATCAATGTATCTAAGTTTTGAAGTGCCATTTGGTACTTTGGTTTGTTAGATTGAAAGCGATTTACTAGATATTTAAGGCCCATAACACAACTTCCAGCAGAGTCACCAGAGTCTCCTTCTGCACAGTATGGCGAACCTACATCGAAAACATCTTGAATAATCTTATGACAATTTGTACTAAAGGGACCTGCTAAAACCATTGCGCAATAACTTAGTAGTTTAGCTCTAACCTTATCAAAACGATTTGCTTTTGGCCCAAAGTGATGAATCTCTAAGGCATTATCAATTCCATTACAAGGACTCTTTGTAAAAAGTTCATTAGGAGAAGGTTCATTTTTACTTCCATCCTCTATATGATCTTTTATAAATTTAGCACCATCAATTGTCATTTGATCAAGTAATTGTTTTTTTGATTGTAAGTAAGAATCTGCTTCTTTAGTTTTTTCACCATCTGCATTTACAGAGTAGCTTGATAATAAAATGATAAAAATAACAATTCTTTTCATAAGTTACTTATCGTCTATGGAGCCACCTAGGTTTAGAAGTATTTTCAATAACTTGTCTCT
>CAYFHZ010000087.1:0-9110 GCA_964342535.1 uncultured Bacteriovoracaceae bacterium
GTTTGTACCCCATGATGAGTTTTTCGATATGCCAACTTTAGTTGATGTTGTTATGAAAAAAACCTTACCTGTTTGTTGTTTTCCGATGGTTGAGAGATGGATTGATATTGGTAAGGTATCTGACTTAGAATATGCTAGAAGTCTTTATGGTGAGAATTAATGCTTCAAAATAAAAAAATTCTGGCCATTATTCCAGCTAGGGCAGGAAGCAAGAGAGTTAAAAACAAAAATATTAGACCTTTAGGTGATAAGCCTCTTATTCAGTGGACTATTGATACAGCTAAAAAATCAAAGTATATCGATTCGATATATGTTTCGACTGATTCTAGTGAGATTCAAAACATTGCAAAAAATCTAAGTGTTGATGCAGAGCCATTGAGATCCACAAAGCTTGCCGGTGATACTGCAAAGACGAGTGATGTTATTGTTGATATTGTAAAAAATCTAAAGCCTGAATATGATATTGTTCTCTTGTTACAGCCAACATCGCCTTTTAGGTCTGTTGTTAGTATTGATGAAGCACTTGAATTTTACTTTAAAAAAGAAGCCAAGTCGGTTGTGTCTGTTTCTGAGTCCTCTGCTCCCTTGGCATGGACATTTCACTTAGATGAAACAATGCATATGAATAATTTTGTCAAAAATCTGAAAGAAGGACGCTCTCAAGATTTACAAATGACCTATCATCTTAATGGAGCTATTTATATCGTAGGAGTAAAAGAATTTTTAGCTGCAGAATCATTCTACTTCTCCGAAGATACTTATGGTTACTCTATGAAAAAGGTAGAATCTATAGATATTGATACAGAGGAAGACTTTGAGTTTGCTCAAAGAATTTCTTCTTCATTTTTATAAAATGTACTCAAAAAAAGACCTAAAACAATAAAGAAACTATAGTAACTGTAAGTTGGTTGAAAAAAAAGAGCATTTATAATAGGAATACAGCAAGACAAAAAAATCTTTAATCGTTCTCCTTGAAAAACATGAAGTTCAAAGCTAGATTTTAAATTGTGATAAATAAGTACAAAAAAGCCAGTAATCCCTAATAAACCAGTTTTTAAATATAGAAAACTTATAATTGTATGAGTTAAGGTCCTTTCTCCTTTATAAATAGGATTATAATATGTAGCACCAAGGCCTTTACCTACTATTATGTCAATTCCATTCACTTGAGAAATAATTGATTTAAGCTCTTTCGTTTTTTGTAGAGATCCTATCGAGGTAAATTTATTGATGAATTGCAAGAGATGGTCTTGAGCAGTTTTGGAGAAAAGAAATATTAAGCCAGTCATAAAAATAAGAAAAGAGAAACTGATTAATAATTTTTTTCGAGACGGTTTGATAACTAAGACAAGATATAAAAAAATTAACACTAGAAAGAGGATAAACTGGAGTCTTAAAGATACCAAGAACCACGTCCATGCTATCGTTAATCCTGTTGCCATGAGTAAAATTCTTTTGATTGGATTATGGTAGCTATCTAGTGCTGTAAGAGATAAATACATTCCAGTGAATATAATACTTGGTTCATTAAGGTACTGGGCAACTCTGAAAGAGCTTACCCCACTTAGCTCTATTTCATGCCCAGAGTAAATATAATAAATACCATGTTTTAGCCAAAAGTATCCGAATGCAAGAAAGCCAATGCAACCAGTGAGGATTAAAGTGAAGGATAATGTTTTTGCATTGTGTTTAAATAAGCGTGATTGTAATACACCAACAGTTAATAGGCCAAACACTGAAATGTCTTTTAATATGTTTAAATGTTCTCCAATTTTAAAATGTATGACAAATGGTAACAAAAGGACAATTGAAATGAAGAGAAATTCAATTTTATAAGTCTTAAAATTTGTTACTAAGAAAAGAATTGGAAGTAAAGTAACCAGCGCCATTATGGGAAAGTTTGGAAAAAGAGTTTGTAGACTTATTGCATAAAAAATAGCGGATAATGAAATAATTCTTATGTTAAATGGCATAGTTAAGTAGTAGCTAAAAAAGACTAAAATTGACAGAAGAAAAGGAAATAAGCTATTATTTTTCGGTATCAGATGAATTCAAGGAACACTGTGAAAAGTAAACTCTATGACGAACATGGAATTAATTTTGTCGTCGCTATAACTCTTTTAAAATCTAAATCTATAACAATCATTATAAGCTCATTAGTAGTAACTATGATCTTTTTATTAGGTATGTATAAATTAATGCCTAATTATCAAAGTTCATTTTTAATGACTCCTGGTTCGTTCAAATATATTACAAAAAATAAAATAATGACTGATTTTTTTTTCTCGGCCAAGGATCTTCAAATATATTTACAGCATGAGTTTGAAAATAGAGAAAAGTTGCCTGATGGTATAAAAATAGGTGAAAACTTAGTTATTAAAGATTCTAATGAGATTCTTAAAATGACTATTTATGGAAAAACAAAAGAATCAATCGCTGATTTTGTAAAAGAAGTTACTGATAAATTTTTAGCTTTTAATTCTAATGAAATTGAAAGATTTAAAAACATGAAATTAAAAAAGCAGCAAGAAAATGTGATTTATAATGATCCGTTCTCTAAGGGTGCTATTATCGAATTTGAAAAAAATCATTTAATTGATGGAGTTAAAACGAGAACTTTTAAATATATGAGAATGTCTGTATATTTAAAAGCCTTTGTTTTTCTTTTCATTACATTAATTGTTGTTTTCTCAGCTTTATTTTTGTTTTTTAAAGTTCTTATTGAGCAAGGTAATGCCAGAAATAGTGACAATTGATAAATTAAGGCAATATTTACCAATTTCTTTACTCTATAAATTATTGTTATGTTTATGTTTAACAGGCTTATTATTAAATATAAGGATAGGAAGTCTTTATATTTCCTTTGCTTGTAGTTTTGTTTTTGCTATTTCAGGTTTTTTTCTAAGCCTGATAGAGAAGCCATATATATCAAAACTAAGACTTATTGTTCTTGTATCTCCGTTTATTCTTTTCTTTTTTAGTCTTACTGTATTTGTATTGGGATATAACTGGATGATTCCCACATTTACCGGGAATTGGTTAAAGCAGTTTGTTATTTTTTACATTGGAGTTTTTAGCTATATTGCTTACAAAGATAAACATATAGATTTGGATTGGTTTAAATACACTTTTGTTTTATATACAGTATTGTTTTGTGGACGATTTTTACTGGAAAATTTTAGTTCAATATCTACAATTGATTCAGGAGGGGGGAGACCAAATCCTGAATGGGCAGGAGGCTATAATCAGTTTGCCTCCATCTTAGCCATTGCTAGTATCATGGTTGTCTCTACCAAAACCTTATTTAAACGTGAGTTTTTACGATGGCCAATTTTGGGATTGTTTATACTTTGTATCGTGTTAACGATGTCAAGAGGTGGATTATACTCTTGTATACTAGGTCTTGGCGTTTACTATTTTTTTAATGGATTCAAGAAGTTTCTTTTTTTTATTTTTGCTTTTTTTATGCTTGGGCTTGGGAGTTTTGCATTCGAAAAACAGATACCGATTGTTCAGTCTGCTATTGATAGATTTGTTGATTCTGTTACAAGTAAAAATGTGATCGAGAATACGAGTGGTAGAAGTGATATGTGGTTTTATACATTTGAAGAATTGTATTTTCGCGACGCTATAAATTCTTTAGTTGGCCATGGTGTAGGTACATATCGTTATGATAGTTATTACGATCCGCACAATACTTATTTTCACTTATTTTGGGAGTATGGGCTTGTTGGTTTCTTGTTTGCTGTAGGATTCACCTTGTATTTATTTATTAATAATTTTGCTCTTAAAATTTACAATAAAGATGTGTACATGATTATAACTATTCTGATTGTGCTTTGTTTTAATATGCTGGTTGAAGGTTACCAGTATTCTACACAAACGGGATGGTTAATGGGTGTCATTTTAGGAATTTCTTTTGCCATAAAAGGTTTTAAAGCCTCTAGTTCTGAAATAGTTTAATCTTGTATCCAATGATTGTTTTATATGCTAGTACTTTCTTACAATATATATTTGGGGGAAGGGCATGGAAAGTAATAAAGAAAAAATCTTTTCTATAAAAAAATCTGAGCTTACTGAGGGCGTTAATTTTTTAAATAAACGTAAAATTGTCGCCTTTGTTTCTAATGGAACTGTTGTAAATGCCATTAACAACAAGTGTCAGCATATGTCTAATTCATTTTCTGTTGATGCTGAGAATGATAAATGCGTTAAGTGCCCCTTCCATGGCTGGAGATTAGACATGGAATCTTTGAATTATGAAAATCCAGAAGGTTTATCTCATAAAAAATCACTTACTGTTGTTGATGAAGGTGATGAATATTCATTTATAGATGAAAACTCTAACTCAACAAAGTTTTGGAATGAATCGAGAGGAAGACAAGAGCTTGAAGAGGGAGAATTTGGAATTACCTATTACTCCCATGCATGTTTTAAAATAAAAGCAGGAGATAAAACTTTTTTTGCAGATCCTTGGGTTTATGGGCCAGCTTTTACTAAAGGATGGTGGCTTGTTCACCAACCACCTAAAGGATGGAGAGAGGATATCGCTTTTTCTGATGGAATATATTTAAGCCATAATCATTCAGATCATATGAATATTTTTTCTTTAAAAGAGATCGTAAAGCTTAATCCTGACATTCCACTTTTTATTCCTAATTTTGAGGCATCTGATATGGCGTTAGCTCTTAAGACTTTGGGATTTAAAAATATCCATATACCAAAGTTTAATACTTGGTGTGATCTTGGAACACACTCTAATTTTATGATTTTACCAGATGGTTCAGGTCGCCATGACAGTGGATTGTTATTTGAATACAAGGGACATCGAATTGTTACAACTGTTGATTGCGGTAATTGCTGTAGTTCAAATTTGCCAAAAGATGTTGATCTACTCTTAACTTCATTTGCTGGAGGGGCTTCCGGATTTCCTGTTTGTTGGGAAGAACAATACGATTTAGTTACAATCAACAAATATTTAACTCGAAATAGAAAGTTGATGGTCGAGAGAATAGTTAAAGAGTTAGATGATACAGGTGCTAAAGCTTATATTCCATATGCTGGTTTTTTCACAGAGGCTTACCATGGGGATAAAAGAATAAAAGAAATCAATAAGAAGAATTCTCCTGATGATATTATAAAAAGTTTAAGCACAATCAGAGAAAATACAATTACTCATAAACCAGTTCCAGGTGATTTCTTTGATTTGTTTTTAATGAAGAATACTGGTGAAACAAAAGAAGTTTTTCATAATAATGAAACCTGGGAATTTTCAAAATTTGAAGCTGAATTAGAAGCAAAAGTTTTAAGTAATGATGAAATTGTACAGTACTTTAGAGATCTTGCATTTCAAGATGGCTTAAGTTTGCACGTTCTAGAATGCTCGGATGACTTTGAAGAAGTATATAGAGAATTTAGTGTCGATTTTAGTAATAAAGAGTGTGAAGTTCATTTTGAAAAAAAGGTGAATTCAGAAAATAATTATTTAAAAATGAAAGTAAGGCAATCCACATTTTCTTATGTTTTAAGAGAGATGTTACCATGGGAAGAACTGAGTATTGGTTTTCAATGTCGTTTTTACCGAGAGCCAGATGTATATAATTTTTCATTTTGGAACCACGTGCAAAATTTTGTACTTAGAGAATAGTGTTTTAATTAAATGAAACAGATTTACTCTTTATGTGGGATATATAATAATGTCAGTTGTTTTTTTAATATTTATTAAGTTGGGGTTTTACTCATGCAAAAAGTAGCATTGATTACAGGAATAACAGGTCAGGATGGTTCATATTTAGCAGAATTATTGCTAAGTAAGGGATATGTCGTTCATGGTCTAAAAAGAAGATCTTCTTCATTCAATACAGGAAGAATTGATCATATATACAAAGATCCTCACGAAGACCACGTAAATTTCTTTTTGCATCATGGTGATCTTACAGATAGTACAAATCTTATTAGAGTTGTTCAAGAGACTCAGCCTGATGAAATTTATAATCTTGGAGCAATGAGTCACGTTCGTGTTTCTTTTGAGACTCCTGAGTACACTGCAAATGCAGATGGAATTGGAACCTTAAGACTTTTAGAGGCTATTCGTATTCTTGGCTTAGAAAAGAAAACAAAGATATACCAAGCAAGTACTTCTGAACTTTATGGTCTTGTTCAAGCAGTACCTCAGAAAGAGGATACTCCTTTTTATCCTAGAAGCCCTTATGCTGTTGCCAAAATGTATGCTTATTGGATTACAGTAAATTACCGTGAAGCTTATGGAATTTACGCATGTAATGGTATTCTGTTTAATCATGAGTCACCAAGAAGAGGTGAGACGTTCGTTAGTCGAAAAATTACGATGGCAGTAGCAAATATTATTCATGGTAATCAGGATAAACTATTTCTTGGTAATATTGATGCCAAAAGAGACTGGGGACATGCACAAGATTATGTTGAACTTATGTGGATGATGCTACAACAAGATGAAGCAGAAGACTTTGTTATTGCAACTGGAGTAACGACCAAAGTTAGAGACTTTGTACTACAAGCTTTTGCTTATGTGGGAATTGAACTTGAGTTTAATGGACATGGAGTAGAAGAGAAGGGCTTAATTAAAGCTATCGATACAGAAAAACTCAGCAATTTAATTGGAAGTGATAACGTAAGTAAGTTCACTGTTGGGCAGGAACTTATGGCCATTGACCCATATTATTTTAGACCAACAGAAGTAGATCTTCTTTTAGGAGATGCAACTAAAGCGAAAGAAAAACTTGGTTGGAAACCAAAGCATGATCTAGAGTCACTTATTAAAGATATGATGGAGTCAGATCTGGCGCTGGTGAAAAATGCATAAAGATATTTTAGTAAATGGAAAGCTTATTGCTCAAGTGTATGAACTAGATAAAGCAACAAAAACAAGCTTTCCAACACCTGAAGATGTTACATTTCAGTTTGGTGTTGGAGTGAATATGGAGGACAAAGTTTATAAAACTCATATTCATAAAGATGCTAAAAGAGAGCTGGATACAACTTCCGAATTTTTATATGTTTTAAATGGAGTTATGGAAGTAGATGTTTTAGATGATAATGCCCAGCTTGTTGAAAAAGTTGAATTAAAAAATAATATGGCATTGTTACAGTTCTTTGGTGGTCATGCTATTAGAACAAAGGCTGGAACAAAGTATTTTGAATTAAAGCAGGGACCTTATTATGGACGTGATTTTGATAAATATGACGTCGAGGATACAAAATGATCTTAGTTAACGAACCTAAACTAGATGGTAATGAAAAAAAGTATGTTGATGAATGTATTGAAACTGGATGGATTTCAAGTGAAGGGCCATTTGTCCAAAAATTTGAAAACGACTTTGCTCAATATATAGGACATACAAATGGCATTGCCACATGTAATGGAACAGCTTCTCTGGAAGTTGCTTTATATGCTGCAGGTATCAAAGAGGGGGAAGAGGTTATACTTCCGTCGTTTACAATTATTTCTTGTGTTGCAGCCATTTTACGTTTGAAAGCAGTTCCTGTGCTTGTTGATTGTGATCCTGATACTTGGTGTATGGATGTAACTCAAATTGAATCAAAAATTACTGATAAAACGAAAGTCATTATGCCGGTGCATATTTATGGTCATGCTGTAGATATGGACCCTGTGATGGAGCTTGCTGAAAAATATAATTTAGTCGTTATTGAAGATGCAGCAGAAGTCCACGGAGCAGAGTATAAAGGCCGTAAGTTAGGTTCTATTGGGCATTTAAGTTCATTCTCATTTTATCCTAATAAACTCATCACAACTGGTGAGGGGGGAATGGTTTTAACTTCAGATTCAGAAATGGCGCAAAGAGCTAAATCTTACCGTAATTTATGTTTTAAGCCAGAGGAGCGTTTTCTTCACGATGAGCTTGGATATAATTTTAGAATGACAAATGTTCAAGCAGCAATCGGACTTGCTCAGCTTGAAAGAATTGATCAGGTTGTAGAGTTTAAAAGAGAAATGGGGGAATATTATATATCTCAATTGCGTGAAATCCCAGGTATAAAAACTCAAATAGAAAGAGATTGGGCTAAACAAGTCTATTGGATGTATTGCATTGAGCTTGATCCATCTCTTGGCATTGACGCTAAATATGTAATGGAAAAGTTAAGAGAAAGAAAGATAGGCACAAGACCATTCTTTAGAGGTATGCACGATCAACCTGTTTTTGAAAAAATGGGACTTTTTAAAGATGAAAAATACCCTGTCACAGATCATGCTTATAAGTATGGACTTTATCTACCATCTGGTATGACAATAACTAAAGAGCAAATTGATATTGTTGTTAAAAATTTAAAGGAAGTTCTTGCAAGCAGAAATTAAAAATCATTCTTTATTTTTAATTATGGAAAAAGACCTTGAAAATAGGTTTAAATTTTTTGAAGAGTCGACAGGTTTAAAAGTTCATTGTCTTTCGTTAAAGTCTAAAATTCTTAGAGGTAAATTTAGAACGATTCTTATGCGTTTTGCTAAAGTCAGAGAGACAAAGGATGAATACCAAAATTTTAAAGATAAGCTAAAAGATGTAAAGTATTTGTTTATAAGTAATCCTGAGGGATATATTGCAAAAAACTTTTTACGGTGGATTAGAAAAGACTATCCTGATTTGGTTATCATTTCATTACAGCACGGAATATTTGCTCTTGGCCTAGTTGGAAAAATTGATAGATTTATTAAAAAAACCTGTAATTTCATAACGAACTCAACTATTGATTTTAGTTTTTTGGGCGATGGCTTTGCTGAAAAAACAACTGATGGTTATATTGTTTTTAATGATTTTTATAAAAAATATCTTGTTGAAAAAGGCTGGAGAGAGACTGATGTTATCGTTTCATCATACTTTTTGAAAGGAAGAAAGGAAGATTCTTCTGCTGGAGAATATTTTGTTGATAAAAAAAATGAAGCTATTTTATTTCTACAGTGCCTTGCGAAATTAGACATGATGAATAAAAAGGATGAGGATGCTATGGTTGCAAGAGTTATTGAAATTCTTTCAACTGAGTATGATCAAGTTTACATCAAGCAGCATCCCTATGATAGAGTTGATCTACCAAACTTTTCAGATTATGTACGAGAAATA
>CAYFHZ010000088.1:0-9080 GCA_964342535.1 uncultured Bacteriovoracaceae bacterium
ATCCTCATGAGTTGTAAAATAATCATTAAACTCTTTTAATGAAATATTTTTGTCTATGTTCTCAAGTTCATTTTTAAGACGTAGATAACTCATTATCAGTTTATTCTGAGATTCATAATCCTTTGCCTCGCGGTATATAAGTGCTCTTATTCTATTTTCTATCTCAATTTGAGGAGATATACATATTTTATTTACTAGATCTTCGGCCATATCTTTTAGAGTTTCTTTACATTGATTAACCATTGCATTTTTTAGTTTTGTTTGAACTTCACTCCAGGTGTAGGCAATGACCCATGGATTTGCAACTTCTGAGTCGATAATATCATCAAGAGTTTTATATTTTTGAGGATCTTTACATATATTTCTTAGAGTTTCTGTAAGGGAATTAAACGTTTTAGAACTTTTTGCATTTTCTACACCCATAGCAAGTATTTTTTGTATTTCGAGAAGACCTGTTGATTTATTTTCAGACTCTGTACTTTTATTAACAGTTGAATCTGATTCAAAAGCTTTTTGATGTATTTGGTATAACTCAGCAACACATTCTTTAGGTAGAGCTTCTTTTAAATTATTTAAATCAGTCGAATCGATTGATTGTGGAGTCCTCATTTGAAATAATTGATCATATATATTTCTTACGACAATATCCTGAACTTCTGCAGTGAAGGCATTGGTATAGTCAGTTGTTGTTGCCTTAGGGTTTCGTCCCATATATTGATAATAATGTGACTGAATAATATCTTCTAAAACTTTGGATGATGACTTCTCTTTGAAGGGATTTAGTGAGCTTGCTAGATCAGTGGCCGTTAGTGTAACAATTCCACCACGTTTAAATTGTGCAATTTTATTGTCAATTTCTATAGGTAATATTTCAGCAAGAGCTAGACTGGTTGTTTGATGGGTACAATCAGTTTTAGTCTCTTCTATGAAATTGTTATCATTGAGAACAAGAAATTGACTCCAAGATTTAATATTATTTAATCTTTTTTCGAAACATTTTACCACATTGTCTTTTAATTTGGGTTTCATGTCTGTGAAAAGACTAATATTTGAAATTTGATTTTGTATATCATCTTCGATTTCATCAAGAGTTTCTTTTGCGACTACATCAACTGTTTTGGGAATTGCTGCTTGAACACATTTAAGAAATCTATGATTACTTTTAAGATAGTTTTTAGATTCATCAGTTGTTTTTATGCTATTTCCAATTTCAGCTGCAGCCAGAGAAGCTTCATTATCTGAACATACTTTGAATTCATTTATAATTTGATCTTGCCTTGCTTTAGGTACATTTTTTTCTTCCATTGAATTTATAAGCTGTGACTCAATGACAGCATGGGCAGCATTAATTTCTATAACATGCTGACAAAGAGGGTAAGATATATTTTCTTTGCTCATTCTTTTAAATTGAGATTTTTCACAAATATCAATTGACTCATTTATGGTTTTTTTAGCGAAACTTAAGGCCCTTTCTTTGAAATTGACGCCGTAATAACCTTGGTCATCATCATTTAAATACTGGTTTTCAATTGCACCAGTTTTAGCTACAGTCATAACAGCAAAGTCTGTAGTGAGATCTTTTTCTATTTTTTTTGCACATTTTGCAAGCATTTTAGGATATTCTGTTGAATTAAGATATTGAAGAGGGTTGTCTAAGTCAGATGTTTTGTTTTGGGCCATTGAAACAGTATTTTTTTCGATACATGTTTTCAGATTAAGTTCACTTTTTCTTTGTATTTCAGATACGCTGTTATCTGTAAAAGGTATAGAAGAACTTAAACTTTTGGCCTGAGCTTCAATAACTTTACCAATAACAATTGGAACAGCATTGTTAATTCCTTTGAAAAGACATGCTTGAACTATATTCATGTCTTTAATATCAGACTTCATTGTTCCAAAATTTACTATTTTTGCACATCCATTTTGTTCACATGAATTAGGATTTTCTTCACAAAAATCTTTCTCAAGTTTTTTTCTGTGTTTAATAATTTTCTCAACTTTATTCTCATTATATTTAATTGTATTTTTATACTCGTTAATACAAGTGTTCCAGGTATTTGTGATTTCTGGTGTGACTTCTGACTTAAGATAATCCTTTTTTTGTTCATCAGAAAGATTTTCAGGAAGGACAGAGAAAAAGTTTTTTTCAGCAATCTTCGGTATCATTATTTCAATGAACTCAACAGGTGCATTTGGAGAGAAGACATATTGCACGTATTCCATGAGATTTGCGTCTTTTACTTTTTGTAAATTCTTTTTACTCTCTAGTGATTGTAATATTTCATCTGAGGGATAATCATCACCTAGAAGTGACTGAACTTGTTTTGATAGAATTTTATCTATAAATTGATGTACAACTTCTTTTGTAATTTTGTTTTTGGCAGAATTTAAATCTAGAAGAGTTTTATTGTTATAATTATTTGCTACATTCGTTGCAATATCGAGCACTTCTTCTAGTTCTAGAGAACCCTCAGGAGGAGAAAATAAACAAGCATTTTTGGCCTCTAGTAAAATAACGTTTCTAATAAGATCTTTAGTCTTTCTCTTGCCACCACATGCATAATAATGATCAATTAACTCATCAACAGAATTATCACTGAAGAGTTTAAATAAATGCATTTTGTGTTTGAATTTTAATCTCAGTTCTTGGTCTAAACCTGCGATTTGCTCCTGTAACTCGAGTAGTGTTATAACTTCATCACAACTATATTTAAGTGGGGGAAGACCTTTAATAATTGTTTCAATAAGAGTTAAGTAATCCTCTGAGACATCTGGTGGTGTTTGGGCCATTGTTGATTCATTACATTCAGAATGAAATTCATTAAAGTTTATTTGCTTAAAACAACTCTCATAAGCTAATTCATGTATTTTATTTTGAAGTGGGCTTAGGTCATTTATATCTTCAAGAGTTGAAACAAACTTTATTTCAGCGCCACCTGGTATGATTTCTGAAACCTGTATATTATAGTGATTTTTAGATGGTTGGTAATCTATAACAATGGTATTACAACTTGGAATTGGTGTAATTCTTGTCCATGGCAAACCTTCGGCACTTTGTACACTTAAGCATCCTATAATTAAAATGTAGGTTAAAAGATATTTAAACATCACCTTTTTATCGGTTTATTTAAGTAAAAAGATAAGTTTTAATCGTAATGTAAAAACAATGACTTAAGTTATTAATATAATAAAATTTTTGCTCTTTTGCCTATAAAGTCTTCAATATTTTCAGCTTCGATATTATTCAAAAAGTCATAATCTAGCTCTGAAGTATGATACCACTGCTTAAAGCGATCATCTCCATTAATCATATCTATGGCCTCTAGACTTTCACCGTATTCATAAGCATCAACTTTAAATTGAAAATCTTCAGGAAATAGTTTTATGAACTCTTTTAGAAAAATTTGAGATACTCGCCAAGGCTTGAATAATTTTGAATCTGTCATATGAATAAAAAAACCACCGCATGTTTTTCCAGCGTGTTTTTGAAACATAGGGTGAAAAGTCACTGGGCGAAGGATAAATCCTTCCAGACCAATAGATTTATATAATTCTTCAAAGTGCTCTTTTAATTTCCATGGGTCAAAACAAGGATGACCAATTTGTTCAAGGGCCCTGGTTGTCCCACGTCCCTCTGAGATATTGGTACCTTCAAATAAAACAGTTCCTACAAAAGTATAACATCCATGAACAGTAGGAAGATTAGGTGATGGATTGACATAAGGAAGACCAGTGTCTTCAAAGCTCATGACCCTTTGGTAATTTTCCATTTTTAAAACTTCTAAATTACAAGTTTTATCTGCCCAGTACATTTGATGCATAAGTGCTACTTCACCAATGGTAAGTCCGTGTCTTACAGGCATAGGATGTCTTCCAACAAAGGATGCAAATTCTGGTTTTAGAATATTTCCTTCAATTGTTACAGCATCTATAGGATTTGGTCTATCAAGAACAACAATATTGATTTTAGTACTAGCACATTTTTCTAAGAGATGAGTTAGGGTGTAAATATAAGTATAAATTCTGGTTCCAACATCTTGCAGATCAACAAAAAGGTGATCAATATCTTTTAACATCTCATCTGTAGGAATTCTGGTTTCTGAATAAAGGGAGTAAATTGGTCTTTTAAAGTATGGGTGAATATAGTGATCTGTTTCAACCATATTATCTTGAACATCTGTCACAAATCCATGTTGAGGCCCAAATACCTTGGTAAGCCTTTCCCCAAAAATATCAATCATAATTTCTAATGAATGTTTATAGTTCTCATCAATACTTGCACTGTGACATAGAATTGCAATATTACCTTTGTATTTAGCTTGTAATTCTTTTGAGTCCCGAAGACGCATGATTCCAGTTTTAACTAATTGCATAATCCCTCATTTATTCACATTTTTTGTCAAAAAATCTTTAATTTGTCATAAGAATGACAGCAAGATTTGGTTAACAACTTAAAGTCCTTTTGCTACTCTATATTATACACAGAACGTGAAGACATAACATCATTTTATTAAGGACATACACAATGAATCAATATTTAGATCTAATGAAAAGAGTTTACGATAATGGAGTCATGAAAGAAGACAGAACTGGTACTGGAATTAAGTCAGTATTTGGTCATCAAATGCGCTTTAATCTTGCAGATGGTTTTCCAATGGTTACTACTAAGAAGCTTCATTTAAAATCTATTATTCATGAGCTTCTATGGTTTCTAAAAGGTAGTGGAAATACCAATTATCTAACAGAAAACGGTGTGCGTATCTGGAATGAATGGGCTGATGAAAATGGTGATTTAGGTCCAGTTTATGGTGTCCAGTGGAGAAGTTGGCAAGGTGCTGATGGAAGAACTCATGATCAAATTAAAGATGTTATTGAACAAATTAAATCAAATCCAAACTCCAGACGTCTTATTGTAAATGCTTGGAACGTGGGTGAGTTAGATAAGATGGCCTTACCTCCATGTCATATGTTTTTTCAATTTTACGTAGCTAATGGAAAACTTAGTTGTCAGCTTTATCAAAGATCAGCAGATATATTTTTAGGGGTTCCATTTAATATTGCAAGCTATGCTCTTCTTACTCATATGATTGCTCAAGTATGTGGTTTAGAACCAGGAGAGTTTGTACATACTTTAGGAGATGCTCATATTTACTCTAATCACTTTGAACAATGTGAACTTCAGATGACTCGAGCACCTTATGCTCTTCCTCAAATAAAAATTAATCCTGAAGTGAAAAATATAGATGATTTTAAATTTGAAGATTTTGAACTTATTGGTTATGAGTCTCATCCTCATATTAAAGGTATTGTTGCGGTCTAGGAAACGGATATGATTATTTCACTTATTGCGGCCATGGGAAAAAATAGAGTCATCGGTAAAGATAACCAAATGATGTGGCATTTACCCCTTGAGTATAAGCATTTTAAAGAAACAACCATGGGCCATTGTATTATTACTGGTCGAAAAAATTTTGAGGCCACTGGAAGACCACTTCCTGGGCGTACTAATATTGTGGTAACAAGAAGTAAAGATTTTCAAGCACAAGGTGTCGTTGTGGTTCACTCTCTAGATGAAGCATTAAATCATGCAAAAACGTTAGGTGAAACAGAAGCATTTGTGATAGGTGGGGGACAGATTTATTCTCAAGCACTTTCTTATGCAGATAAAATCTATCTAACTGAAGTTGATTATAATGAAGAGGGAGATGTTTATTTTCCTGATTTTGATACCAATCTATATTTAAAAGAAAAACTTCATTTTGAACCTGTTGGAGAAAAAAATTCGAAAGAGTGGACGGCTTTTCTATATAGAAGAAATGCTTTATAGATTTAATGATCAGCAGTTGAGAGTGGAAAACTAAATCCAACTAATATAAGGTCTCTATATTCGAATGTTTTATGAGTCGAGCTACTTTTGTCTTCAAGCTTTGCTGCAGTTTCTATTTTAACATTTACACTAACCCATTGTTTTAGATGATAAGAGTACTCCATTGAAAAAACACTAGCATGTTCAGTATATGACTCTGTACCGGAAGTGAGGTAGGGTGTATCTGATATAGAAAGATAAATAATGTTTTTAGGATAAAATTCATACCCCACAAATAATGAATTATAAGTGACGTGAACTTCTTTTGAAAAGTCTTCCTGTGAACCTTCTCCTTTGAAATGGGCCACAAGTGAGTAAACTTCTGAATCTAAACCAAACTCCCATTTATGGTAATGGACACCAAATTTCATGGCATAACTAAGAGATTTGTTACGTAGTACCCCTGAATATTCATTTGTGCCATCATTGTAGTTTACGGTTTCTGTATTAAACATATCCACAAAAAGACCTGGTTCAATAAATACGTCTAAAGCGTATGAGTTTTTAACACATAGTAAGATTATAAAAATAATTCTCATATTTTCCCCTTAGGTTTTATTGTTAGGGAATAGTAGTATGATTTCAATTAAAACATTTTAGACGACTTGATCTAGATCAGTGTTGGCAGTTTGGACAATAGTATGTTCCTCGTTGACCTAAAGTAATTTTTTTAATTTCAGCCTTGTTACAAAGACGACAAGTCTTTTGATAGAATACAACTAAATGATTCACACCTGCTCCTTTATCACCGGATGTATCTCTGTATCCTCCAGCAAAGGTAGTACCTCCGGAGTTAATCGTAGGGTCTAGAACTTTGAAAACACCATTGTAAAGTTTCTTAATCTCTTTTGGAGTTAAACTTGACACTTTTCTATTAGGTCTTACACGTCCGTGAGCACAGATTTCATTTGCAATATAATTCCCTGTACCCGCAAAGAGTTTTTGGTCAAGGAGAGTTACTTTAATGTATCTATCAGGGTATTTTAATAGTTTCTCTGTGAAATACTTAAGTGTAAATTCTTTTGCGAGTAAGTCTGTGCCTAGTTCATTTAATTTTTCATTAGCTTTTATTTCATCATATAAATACAAATGGCCGAATCGACGTGGGTCCACATAAGCAAGATATCCATGTTCAGATGTGAACAGTATATGGGTGTGCTTTTCTTTAATAGGCGTTTTACTTATAAGCCATGTTCCAGTCATTCCAAGGTGACTTAGAATATGCCTTTTATCACTTAGAATAAAATCCAGCATCTTTCCTTTTCGTGATACAGATAAGATTGTTTTTCCTTTCAATTTATCCATTTTCGTATGCACGATTGAGTCCGAAACTTCAGAAAGTTTAAATGACTTTATAGTGAAAGGCATGATCTTATTAAGTTGGTCTTGAATAGTTTTTACTTCGGGTAGTTCTGGCATATATGTTTTAACCTTTTGATTTCATTAATAAATTTTTGAGATAAAATCTCCAATCCGATCTAATCCGATCATTTTTAATTATTAGTACCATCTCTATAGCTTGTTAGCGATACGACATTTGCAAAATCTGTTGAAGTATTTGAATCTTTTCCTCTCTTTTCTCGAATATGATTCATAATCTTCTGTGAAAATTCGCGTTGATCGTCTTCGTTACATTTAGAATAATGGTCTGCTAGTTTTAGGTCTTTGTGACCCGTCATGGCTATTACCGCATCTAATCCACCACCGACTTGTCGTGCAAGCTTTGCCATCCCATGCCTTAAGATGTGTGTCCCTGAATATGGAACACCACTTTTTCTTTGAGCATTTCTATAGTTAAGCAAAACGGTTCCATAATTAATTGGTTTTCCCTCAACATGGAATACATAATCACAACCGTTCTTTTTGAAAACCTCTCTTTGAGTCAGGATTTCTAGAATCTCGTCGGTAATAAATACTGGTCTAGGCTCCTTATTTTTTGGAAATGGCTTTAACTCCAAGAAGACTTTATGACTGTCCCAAATAATTGTGTGCTTAATAAGCATCCTTCTATTTTTTAGGTCAACATTGCTCCATTGAAGCCCAGCAATTTCACCGATTCTAGCTGCACAGTAAAATTGAAGTTTTGCCATTTGTTTATAAAGAGGTTTGAGGTATTCAAAAAAGAGGTATGCATCTTCTAAGTCGATTTGCTTTTTCCTGTCAGGTACTGGCTTAATAAAGCCAAGTCTGCGGTGTTTCTTTTTGACAGGGTTTGTAAGCAAAACAGCTTCCTTTTCGTACTTTTCGCTTTCCTTATACCAGTTAAAAATTGTTACAAACATATTTAACTCATTGTTAAGGTTGCACCTACCAGCACGGCCACGACCAGATTGATAATCTTCTGAACTGAAATGTTCTACCCAATGGTTAACCCAATTAGTAAATTTAGAAGGTGTAATTTGATCCATTGGAAGATGTTCAAGTAGCTCAAGAAGTTTATACCTTCTAATCCATATCATTTTTGTGCTAGTTGCCAAAGTTGGGAAGTGGTCTTTTTGCATAGTCTCCCAAACTTCTTTTAGCGTTGCATGAGATGAACCTTCTTGCTTTTGATCGCTTACCGAAGATACTCCATCGAAGTTTTTGCGCCATTGTTTTGCTTCATAAAGAGTTTTAAAAGTTGCATTATGCGTTTTACCTTTAATTCTTTTTTCAGCAAGATAATGTTTAGTAATTTCATTTTGATATATACCAACAGTACCTTTTAATTTCTTGTAATTCTTTTTAGCCATTTTCATTCTCCTTTTAACCATTGAATGATTTCACTAGGAATGAAAATCAGCTTTCTCTTACGTCCTCGTCTGTATGGAATCTCACCGCTGCTAACAAGGTTGTAAATAGTACCTTTAGCATATTTGGTGAAATGACATACTTCATCTATTCCCCATATTAAATTGTCAAAGAGCGAATTTGGGACACACATTTCGTGATTAACACCCAAATTTTTATCTATATTTACCATATCAAATTCTCCTAAATTGGCCAAGCATAAAACATGAATATAATGTTCAAAAACACTTAAAATTATTAACAATTTTAAGTCGGGCTTTGTGACAAAAAGCCCGACATTAATTCCATCATTTTTTGCTCAAATTCCTCTTTATTTCCTTTGAAACGACCTAGATTCTCTTTCATAAACATCTCTTTGCGGTCACTTTGAGTTAGGGACTCCTCTTGAGATTTTTGTATAGTTTTTTCAAGTAATTTTTCATCA
>CAYFHZ010000089.1:0-9063 GCA_964342535.1 uncultured Bacteriovoracaceae bacterium
TGCTGTATTGGTTGATTTTCAGCGATAGGTTCTTCTTTAGCCTTTTGAACTTTATTTTCGTTCCAGTAATTAATGCCATTTTCAAAATAGTTAATAGCAAATGATGATTGAGATAAACTCAATAGAGATATAAGTAAAAACATAAAGTAATTCCTGAATGTGATTATTAAAACTGAAGGTAGCTTTCTGGAGTTATTAACTCCTCTGAAAGTAACTCTAAGGCAGCTTCTTTTTTTGTTTTAAATGCAACTTCTTTTCCATTGATATAATTTTCAATAGATGTAGCGTCTAAGATTTCATTAATGGGTTTTAGCTCTGTGTTTCCTTTGAAGCACTTAGGACAACCTTGACCATTCGCAACACGATATTGCTTGACTCCTTGTTTGTAGAGATACTTGTAATCGTCTTTCGTTGATTTGATCTCTGAGCAATACTTACAAATAATAGGAACAAGACATTGATTCATTGATAAAAGTAAGTTTTCGGCAATAGAATTTCTATCAGCTCCGAAGTCTACAAATTTATTTATTGCACCTATGGGGGTTCCAGCATGAATTGTTGTAAATACTAAATGTCCTGAAGAAGATGCTTTAAGGCATAAATTAGCAGTTTCTTCATCTCTAACTTCTCCAACAAGGATGACATCTGGATCTTGCCTCATTAATGCTCTAAGACTATTTGAGAAAGTTAAGTCCTTTTTTGAAGTAATATCAATTTGATCAAGCCCATCAAGAGTATATTCAACAGGATCTTCAATTGTTGAAATATTAGTATAACCCTTGTTCAAATATGAAAGCAGAGAATAAAGTGTCGTTGTCTTTCCACTACCAGTTTGCCCTGAAATAAGGATCAACCCCGATTTTTTATGACAAACCTCTTTTAATTTACAAATGACATTGTGAGCTATTCCTGAATTATCAATATTAAATTCTTTATCCCGATCAAGAAGGCGGATGACTATTTTGTTTCCATATATCATTGGCGTAGAATTAATTCTAAGATCGAGGTTCAAATAATCAACAGATGTTCTAGAGTCTTGAGGAACACCAACAATTGCAACATTTAAATTCAATAAATGCTTACAATGAGCAATAAAAGAATCCCTATGATCAATTGATAGCTCTTTCCATAAATTAAGAGTTCCATACTTTCTAAGCTTTATACGAAGCCCATTTTTATGAGGTATTATATGAATATCAGAGATTTTTTCTTTCTTGGCGTTCTCAATAAGCTCTTTATAAATTTTATTATAAGGATTACTTAATTCCTTTTTGTTCGTTGAGGAAGCCTTTTTATCGGTCAGTTCCTTTTTAACTTTCTTTTTTGATTGTATTGCTTTCGCATAATTAAATAACTCTTTTGTTACTAGTACCAGCTTATAATCTAATGGAAGGAAGTTTTCTAATTCTTGAAGTTTTTTGTCATCAATTTCTGAAGTCATTAGTATAGGCTCATTAGCGTTGGTCTTTAACGGTAATAAATTATTTTTTAAGAACTCTTCTCTGTCTATATTATCTATCTTTACTGGGCTTAATGAATTTTGAATTACTTCTTTATTAATCAATACTTTAGCGTAGTTAGTGAGATACTTCTCAAGATACATATTCAGTTCAAGTTGGTCTAAGCTTCCAAGCTCGACTAAAATTCTTCCAAGCTTTTCAGGTATATACTTCTGTGCTGTTAGAGCATCTTCAAGTTGCGTAGCAGTAATTAAACTATGATCAATTAAATATCTTCCAAACTTCATTAAAATGCCCCACATGTTGATTGCATTACCCCAATCATTCCCTTGTAAAATGGAACCCAAGGCCAATCAACTTTACAACTGACTTTTCTCCAAGTTGTATAAAGATAATTTTTTCTTATTCCTTTAGTAATTCTACCTAGGTCATTAACAAGATTAGTTCTCGTCATTGCGATATTATGACCTTCTCTAAAAGTTCTTGAGTTTGTTGGATAGACCATACTCCAAACTTCATTTGCTCTATTTGGAACAGATAAAAATACTTCTGTCCCTAAGCTTTTGATTCTAGATGCAATCACTAGTGATGCAGTTGTTTGATCAACAGTCTGAACAGATCCAGTTCTTGGAAAATGAATTCCCCACCCTGTACATATAGGATATGTTGATGGAGGATATTTTTTCATCCAGCTTCTTGAAAAACTGCATACTCGTGATCCATTTCTAGAAAAAGGTGATCCTGAACCTATTACCGACATTGCCGCACCTTTTATGAGACATGCTTTCGGTGATGCCATCCATGCTAGATAAGTTGGCTGCCAAAGGTCAGCTTTTCCGCTCTTCCATAAATCTCCTAGGTGTTCACTTTGTGCGGTTAGACACATTCCACCAAATGTTGTTCCTCCACAGGGAAGAAGAGAGTAGGGAATATAGATAAAGGGCATATCTATTGTGTGCGCTTGATAAAAATAAGAACCACCGTAGGACTCAGTTCCATAAGGTAATAAGTTTTTACTCTCAAGTAACTTTAACTGAGCCTGAACAATGGGAAGAGATTTAAAAAATGTTTCACCAGGATTTCCTACAACTTCTATGTATGTTTCAGGAACTCGGTAGCTGATCCTAGCACAAGGCCTAGGTACCCAGCTACCACATGTAGTCCCTTTGACACTAAAGTCTAAATTACTTAAGAAATGTGGTGACTTTATTATAGTGCAAGCATTGGGATAAGACGATGCAAAACTACTACTAATTATTAATATTAATAAAGTAAATAGCTTCATTTATGCTGACTCTCTACAAGATGGAATTGGGCATTTAGAGATTTCACGTTTAAGTAAATTGTCACCTAGCTTAAAAACTACTTTTAATCTATTAGCATATTCTTGACCTTCTTTGTTGATCTTTAAAAAGTTATACCTATTAACAATTTTTTTAAGAACAAGCCTTAATTTCATCAACTCATCACTAAAGGCCCTATCAATATTTCTAAGAAGGAACTCGTTAGTAAAAAACTTAACAGGCTTATTTTCATCTCGCCATCTTTGGATGTATCTCGTCTGAATCATTGGGTAGCGTCTACCCTTGATTCCCCTAAATCGAGTGATCTCAACAGTCACAATACTCTTACCGCTGTCAGAACTTTCAATATTGAGTTTATAACCAAATGAAAGTTTTCGTTTAATTCTTAACGTATTTTGAAACTTCCTAATATCAGCATCAATGAGATCGATTACATTTTTCTTTTTAGTTTCATTATAGCTCTTTCCAAGAATCACTTTGTGACCATTATGAAGGGGTAATGTCGTTGTATTTGTATATATTGCTATTTGTTCTTGCATATCATTCTCCAGTTTTAATTTCTTTGATAGTTAACTTTTGCTCTAAACAATGAGCTTAAGGGAATCATGTTGCCTTGGGACTCAAAGACTCTTTTGCGATTAAATTTCGTAAGAATAGATTTGAGTATCTTATTGGTAATTTCTGATGAATGAGTATTTTCATCTGTCGGGTATCGATAACTCCAATTTAAACTCATATTGTTTTTGTTAATTTCTGCTCTGTAAGTTATTGCTGGCATAAGTCCATTTTTTATCGCTAAAAAGATCTCGCGATGAATAAAAGGCTTAATATTTTCTGGATAAAGACCAGAAGTCTCACGAAAGTTTTCTCCCTGTATGACTTTGAGTTTAGGTGCTTGTTTAATATTTATATTTCTCATATTTTGTTCTCCAAATTTTTTACTTCTCACCCTATAGTTGAAATGGGAGGGGAAAGGGAGGGGGCTAAATAGCTTTTTCATTCAGCAAACGTAGTAATACTAGAGACTTAACCTCATTTATTGATTTCTTTGAAATGAAGAAAGATTTAAGCTTTCTTAGTGCGTCTCGACGATAGCGTTTTAGAGTTGGAATTTTGATATCTAATTGCTCAGCTACTTCACGTTCGCTCATATTTTCAAAATATTTCATCTTGATAATTAGTCCTTCTCTTACTGAAAGCTGTGATGATAAAGCCTCTTGTACGTAAGCATGCAGAAACTCATAATTTTCTGTTGTCGTAAGGAAGTTTAAAAAATCCATTGCAATATATGCTTTTAGATCATCCATTGATTTTTCAACTAAAAGTTCTGAATCTCCATGATTGATTGTGGCCTTAAGATAATTATCCCAAGTTTCGGCACTCCAGGTTTGACCAAGTTCGGAAATTTCTTCATCAGCCCTCATCGATCCATCAGGATTTAGCCATGGGTGAGTTTTTTCAAAGTTGTTGAAAACACTCAAATTGTGATCCTTTTCCCCTCCCACTTCAGCTATAGAGTGAGAGATACTATTTTTCTTAAGTGAAATATTTATTGTATTTTTCATTATCTCTTTCCTTTGTTTGAATTTTTTCTTTTTGGACTTAACCCTAAAAGGATCTTTATTTTTCTAAAAAAGTATTTTCGTTTAAGTCGTTTTTGGCGATGGTATTCTTCTACGGCTTTTATGTAGTTATCGCTGTAGAGGTGATGGCTTAATTCTTGTGGATAAATAGGGTTTCCTCTAAAATCTAATTTGTAATAATCTAATTGGTCGAACATGTGTTTCTCCTATCATTTATGTAAAAATTGATTTACATACATAATGGTTATTAGTTTTTATTACCTAGAGTCGATCAAAAATTAGGCGCAAAAACTCCTCGATAACATTTGTTATCTTTTTTGAGATAAGCCTCTAGGTTATGATTTATTTGTAATTAGTTTTTAATGCCTTTCGTTTTTCTCTTCTTGCTTTTTATTCTTTGTATAAAAAATTGAATCGATAATATTTTGAATCTCTGATGCCATCTCCATAAGTTCTAATGGAATTTGCCAATCCTGTGTTTCATCTTTTATTAGTAGTTCTTCATAAGTATGGGTTAAGTATTTATTCATATTTTGATCTCCTATTTTTCTTGTTTTCACATGTTCTAAGATCAATTGCTGTGCCAAGTTTTTAGAAATGACCTGTAAATAAAAAAGTTTTCAATTATTTTAAGTGGTTAAGCTCTTTTTTGATGAGCTGGGTAAGACAAATACAACTATGTAAGTGTTTACCTTGAGTACTTATTTGTACTTTTGAAGTACTCCTTTGTGATAGTGTCTTTATGCTTAATGGAGGAAAATTGAAGTTCTTACTTATAGAAGATCAGGAGAAATTTATAGACTTTCTCAGCCCATATCTTGAAGAGTATGGCGAGGTTAGAGTTGAAAAAACCATTCAAGGAGCTAAAAAAGCACTTGAAGATGAAATATTTGATTGCGCTATTATCGATATGATATTAGGTGAGAACACGGATGGTATTAAATTGATAAAGTTAGCAAAAAGAAAAGGCATAAACTATATTATGGCCTTAAGTAACTATGCTAATAATCAAGAGCTTGTAAAGAAAGCCTATCAGAATGGAGCGAATGACTTTCTTCCAAAGTCACAGCTTAAGAAGTATACTGATCAATTTATCAAAAAAATTGTGAATAAGCCGAAGCTGAGAAGTAAAATAGAAAAGATTTCTAGGACTAAGTATATTTTTTCAGATCCAAGCCTAAAAGATGATTTATATAATTTGTCCAATACTTACACTCCAGACTTACCTATCTATATTAAGGGTGAAACGGGAACTGGTAAAACTGAGCTTGCAAAAGTTTGCATAAAGCCACTTTTAAATCTTAAAGGTCATTTTGTTAACATTAACTGTGCTGGGTTAAGTCCCGAGCATCTCAAATCAGAACTTTTTGGACATAAAAAGGGAGCATTCACTGGAGCTATTGAAGACAAGAAGGGAAAAGTTGAGCTAGCGGATAATGGAGTTCTCTTTCTTGATGAAATAGGAGATGTCCCACTAGAAGTTCAGGCAATGTTGCTGAAAGTTTTAGATGAAAAAGAGTTCACTCGTATGGGATGTAATGTTAAACGAACTTCAAATTTTGTTTTAGTTACAGCAAGTTTAAAACCTTTAAAAACATTAGTTGAAAATGGTCAAATGAGAGAAGACTTTTATAATCGTATCATGGGAAAGATCATTTATATAAAGCCTCTTAGAGAAAGACCTACTGACTTAAAGTTACTTATAAGACATTTCCTCGATAATTCGGCACGAATGGTCTTTTTTACTGATAAAGCATGGGAAAAACTTTTATCTAATTCATGGAATGGGAATATAAGAGAGTTAAAGCGAGTTATTTTAAACTTAACAGACAAAGATGATGGAATAATTAATCCTACAGATGTGCAGAAGATTTTTGATCTTATGCAAGTTAATGATTCTGGGCTAGCAAAGACTTCAGAAAGCAGTTTTCATAGCAGTCTTATTACGGATGAATTTATTAATGAAGCAAGAAATAGTACTTTCTCAGATGCTGTTAAAAAGCTTCATGAGCAGTTTTTTGATTATGCCTTAATGAGACATCACGGAAATGTAAAGTCTATTCACGATAAATTTGGTGTCTCTAGGACAACAATATATAATTTCATGAAAAAGAAAGACTACCCCGAGGAGATTTTGCAATGATATCAAAAGCAGATAAGTGCCTACATAATCTGTATAGAGAAAGAGAAGATATAGTAGAGTCATTTAATTATATTTCTGCGATCATTAGAGACGGTGATAAGCCATCTGCAGAATCTTTTACTGAACTAAGAGAATCTGTTCAGTTATTTACAAATGAGCTTCAAAAACTAGAGAACCTCGTTATACAAGGAGATGAGCATGGACTTAAGAAATAAAGTTGCTATCGTTACAGGTGCAAGTAAGGGAATTGGTAAGGAAGTTGCTTTAGGCCTCGCAAAAGAAAAATGTAATCTTGTTCTTGTTGGCCGAGATATAGAAGCACTGAGTATTACTTCAGATGAGTGTAAAAAGTACGGAGTTGACACAATCATTCAAGTTTGTGATCTCTCAGTTCTATCTGAAATTCCAAATATTGTGGAAACTACAAAGAAACATTTTGGAAAAATTAATATTGTTGTTAATAATGCTGGGTATTATCAAAAAGGTAACCCCTATACCACTTCATTAGATGAATGGGATCGTTCTTTAGCCGTTCTATTAAAGGCTCCTTACCATCTGACTAATATGGCAATCAAGGAAGTTCCTGAAGATGAGGGAGGAGCAATTCTTTTTAATTCATCTATTGCAGGTAAAATAACTTACAAAACCGGAGGAGCATACTGTATGGCTAAACATGGGCTTGCAGCATATGCCAATTGCTTGTTTGAGGATCTTCGAGAAAAAAATATTAGAGTATCAACTTTTTATGCGGGCTTTGTAAATACTGAGATGGGGCGTGAAGATCATTTAGATCCCGAGAAAATGATACAGCCAGAAGAGTTCGCAGAGCAAATGGTATTCTTTTTAAAAAATTCTCAATCAAGCTGTATTAGAGAAGTTGTTGTTAGTCCTAGAGTTTCACCAAGAAAGTAGGAGATTTTAATGGAGCCCCAAATCGAAGAAACATTAACACTTGAAGAAGTTGTCAAAACTGATAAAGTTTTTGATAATATATTTACGATTGACTCACCTGAAGTCATATATTGGACGAATCTATTTAAAGATTTAGCTAATATTGATAAAATGTTTATGCCTATTAGTGAAATTAATAAATCACCCTCTCTGTTAGCAGCAACAGTTGTAGGAACATTCTGGCATCAATTTTCGGCTATGGCTCCAAAAGTGATGTGTATAGGAGCGGGAAAGTTGGATAGTAATGAAATGAGACATTATGTTATACAGCCAATATACGAAGAACTTGGAAAAAGAAGACATCAAAATATTCATCCTGATAAGTTTTTAGATTGTATTAGAGAGATTGGAATTTATGATGAAAAAAGACTTTCATTAATTCGACAGTATTCTAGTCGAATTCCATTGTTATACTTGAGAAATGCTATGGAGACGGCATCTTCTGATCAAGAAATACTGGGAATATTTTTAGGATTAGAAATTAACGCAGAAGAAAATATTGAGACTCTTATAGACTCATTGTCCTATAACTCGATTATCAGAGAGCGAGTTTTGAATAGCTGGTTTTTTAGAGTTCATAGAGTTGCTGAAGAAGAGCATACAAGACTAAATGTCGCAAATTTTCTGCGCTTCTCTCCTACTGAGGATCAAAAAGCTCAATTTAAAAAAGGTTTTCATAAGTCAGTATTCTTTTGGAAAAAATATTGGGAAGAAATTTCTAATGTCATAAAGCTTGAAAGGCTGGTATGAAACAAAAGAAGTTAAATCTATTGAGTGGCACCTCCTATGCAATCGGCTCTTTGATTGGGTCTGGTGTTTTGTTTCTGCCTTCTTTAACATTTGAGGCTAGCAAAACTGATGTTATATTATCTTGGTGCCTTGCAACTTTTTTATGTATTCCTTTAATTATTATGTTTTATGATATGTCTAAGACTGTAGGAGCAGGTGAAGGGATTAAAGGATATATCGAAAAGGGACTAGGTTCAAATATCAGCTCCTATATTCCTATTTTGATGCTTTCGACAGTCATTATCGGTATGCCTTCTTCTGCTTTGATTGTTGGTAAGTTTGTTCATGAGTATTCAGGAATCTCTGGTATACATTATTTAACGGCAGCTTTATTGTTAGGCTTTGGGATTATTTCAAATTACATGGGTAAAGGCTTTGGAGCTGCTATTCAAAAAGTTGTTTCATTATTATTCATATTTGTATCAGTAGTGTTATTTTGTTTGACTTTTGAAGAAGCGTCTTCGAAATATGACGTAATAAAACCTACATATGATATGAATGGTATATTTTCTGGAATTATCTTAGCATTTTGGGCTTTTGCCGGATTTGAGAGTTTATCTTTTGTAACAAATGATTTTGAAAATCCAGAGAAAGACTTTTTACGTTCGATGATCATAGCTCTTATTGTATGTGGTCTTATCTACTTAGGAATCACTTTAAATTACGTTGCAATAATTCCAATCGGAGAAGTTAAATCAATCCTTGGGATTTTTCAGCTTTCTGAGTCCGTTAAACCTGTTAAAATATCGACATTGATTATAACAATCTTTAGCGTTTTGGCATTAAGTACAAATTTTAATAGCTGGGTTAGGGGACTGTCGCAAATGATCAGA